>JAOUFA010000427.1 GCA_029858545.1 Betaproteobacteria bacterium | reverse complement strand
TGCCTACGTGATGCGCGAAGGGCGGATCGCCGGCGAGCTTGGGCGCGACAGTCTGAGCGAGGCGAATATCCTGCGTCTCGCGATGCACGAGGCGTGAATGCATCACCGCGTGCATGAGTTCGCCAGACGCCTCGCGGCACTGCCGGGCGTGGCCTACATTCTCGTACTGCAGGCGATCGTATTCGGCAGCGTCGCGGAGGGCTTTCTCTCGCCGCTCAACCTGACCAACATCGGCACCCAGGCGACGATACTCCTGATGCTTGCCTTGCCGATGACCCTCGTCATTCTCACCGAAGGGCTCGACATCTCGATGGGTGCGGTGCTGACGCTGTGTTCGGTGGTACTCGCCTGGGTGCTCGCGCACGGCGGTGGCATCGGGCTGGCGCTCGCGGCTTCGGCAGCGATGGGGCTCGCCTTTGGCGTCGCCAACGGCACGCTCGTTTCGTATCTTGGCATGCCGCCGTTTGTCGCCACGCTTGGTACGCTGGGAATGGCGCAGGGGCTCGCGCTTGCGATCACCGACGGGCAGAGCATCGTCGGGATCAGCGCGCAGATCGCCTTCATGCGTGCCGACGTGCTTGGCATCCCGCTTGTCCTGATATTTGCCTTTGTGGCCTATTTCTTTGTCCACGCCCTGCTTTATTACACTCGCTTCGGCACCTATATTTTCGCGATCGGCGGCAACCGCGAGGCGCTTGCACTCGCCGGAGTGCATGCGCGTGCCTGGCATGCGGGAGTGTATGTTTTCGCGGGGCTGATGGTCGGCATCACCGGACTGTTGCTGGTGGCGCGCACCAATTCGGGCCATCCGACCGCGGCGTTCGGCATGGAGTTCGACGCCATTGCCGCGGTGGCGGTGGGCGGCACCTCGTTCGAGCGCGGTGAGGGCTGGCTATTCGGCACGCTGCTCGGTGTGCTCGCGGTGGGCGTGATGAGGAACGGCCTGAACGTCGCGGGCGTATCGTCTTCCTTGCAGGTGGTCGCGATCGGACTGCTGGTGATTGCCGCGCTGCTGATCGATGCGCTGCGAAGGCGCGCATGAGGGTGACGCGTGGCAATTTGCTTGAATCGATGCGCGAGGCGTTCGCGCGGCTCGGCGGGCGCCTTGCCGCGGTGATATTGATCTTCGTCGTGCTGGGCCTTGCCTCCGATGTCTTTCTCACGCAAAACAATCTGCTAAACGTGCTGCGTCAGGCGGCGCTCCTGTTTCTTATCGCCTCGGGCCTCACGCTGGTGATCCTCACTGCCGGGCTCGATCTCTCGGTCGGCGCCAACCTTGGCATGAGCGCCTGCCTCGCGGCGTCGGTCCTCAAGGCGACCGGTTCGCCGTTCCTGGGCGTGCTGACCGGCGTGGCGAGCGGCCTTGCCACCGGTCTTGCCAACGGGTTGCTTGTCACGGCGCTGCGCATTCCGCCGTTCATCGCCACCTACGGCATGCTGTGGGTGCTGCACGGGCTGTCCTACTACTATATGGCGGGCGACACGATCTACGGCTTTCCGCCGGGATTTCGCGAGATAGGCAGCGGCTACCTGTTCGGTTTGCCGGTTCCGATCTACCTGATGTTCGTGTTCCTCGCGATCGGCTGGCTGTTTCTCGAGCGCACGACCTGGGGTCAGGAGGTCTATGCGGTCGGCGCGAATCCGGTCGCGGCGCGGCTATCGGGTGTTCCGGTCAGACGCCGGCTGGTCCTGGTCTACACGGTGAGCGGAGGCATGGCGGGACTCGCCGCGCTGGTGTACCTTGCACGCCTAAACTCGGCCGAAGCCGATATCGGCGAGCCGCTGCTCCTGCCCGCAATTGCCGCGGTGCTGATCGGCGGCGCGTCGCTGTTCGGCGGGGTCGGCACGCTCGGCGGTACGTTGATCGGTGCGCTCATCCTCACGCTGGTGTTGAACGGCATGAACCTGCTCGAGGTCAATGCCAACTGGCAGCCTCTGGTCACCGGCGCGATGGTGCTGATCGGCGTACTGCTCGACATGTGGACGCGCAGGCGCGCCGAGGAAAAGAGTTAATTTCAAGAGACGAAGGAGATTGGGATGAAAGCGAAGATCAAGAGGACCCTGCAAATCACCATGTTGGCCGCGGCACTGATCTCGGCGGCCCCCGCCGCATTCGGCGCCGGCGAGAAACTGGCGGTATTCACGAAGAACAACACCAACCCCTTCTTTCAGGCGGTGCGCCTGGGCGCCGATTCGGCGGCGAAGCAGATGAAGGTGGGCCTGACGCAATTCGTGCCGACCAAGCCCGACAGCATCCCCGAGCAAATGAGCCAAATGGAGGATGTGATCGTCAAGAAGCCCGACGCGATCGTGCTGGTGCCGGTCGACTACAAGGCGATGGTGCCGGGGGTGGAGAAGCTCAACGCCGCCGGTATACCGCTGGTGAACATCGTCGATCGCAGCGCCGGCGGGAAGTTCGTTTCCTACGTCGGCGCCGACGACTATGTCCTCGGCATGGTGACCGCGCGCTATCTCATCAAGGCAATGAAGGGCAAGGGCAATGTCGTGATCATGGAGGGCGTGCGCGGCTCGCTCACCAGCGCCGATCGCGTGCGTGGCTTCAATGCGGCGATCAAGGAAGCGCCCGGGGTGAAACTCGTCGCCTCGCAGCCGGCGAATTTCCAGCGCTTGCAGGCGTTGCAGGTGATGGAGAACCTGATGCAATCGCACCCGGCGATTGACGGCGTGCTGGCGGCGAACGATGCGATGGCGCTCGGCGCGCTCGAAGCGCTCGACGGCGCGAAGAGGAAGGCACTCGCGGTCGGCATCAACGCCACCAAAGAAGGGGTCGACGCGATCAAGGCCGGCCGCATGCTGGCGAGCGGCGACTACAACGGTTTCGTGCAAGGTTGTCTCGGCACGATGATTGCGGTACGCACTCTGCGCAAGCAGCCGGTGCCGAAGGAGGTGCTGCTGCCCGCCGTGGTCGTGGACAAGACCAACTATGGGCCCTACGACCTGCCGGTCGATCAGCGCAGCTGCCCCAAGTGGGAGGAGATGGTAAAGGGCTGAGTTCGGCCCGATGCGGCGCGGCCGACGGACGAGCTACTCGCTCGCCGGCACGCGCTCGAGATCAGCAAGCCAGACCGCGGCACTGCCGTCCGAAGGCGCCCGCCAGTCGCCGCGCGGCGAGAGCGAGCCACCCGAACCTACCTTGGGGCCATTGGGCAGCGCGCTTCTCTTGAATTGGCTCGTGCTGAAAAAGCGCGTGAGAAATACGCGCAGCCACTTGCGGATCTCGGCGAGCCGGTAGCCGTCCTTGCCCCGCCAGGCATTCCAGGCGAGGAAGGCGACCTTCGAGGGAGAGTAGC
>JAOUFA010000051.1 GCA_029858545.1 Betaproteobacteria bacterium | reverse complement strand
ACGCTCGACGAAGAGCAACTGGCGGGGGAGTGATCCGGGCCCCGGTGGCGCAGTGTAACTGCGGTGTAAAGGCGCAAAATTGATTGCGCGGGGCGCGTCGGCCGGTGTCACAATTCCGGCGCTTGCGCGGCGTTGCCGCGACAGAACAACGATCCCGATGAACACGCTCCCCGGGCGCCCGCTTTGATCAAGCCATTGTCGTTTTCCAGGATGCAGGGCGCGCCGCATCCGGGGTTCTGGGTTGTTCTCGCGCTCCTCGTGCTCGCCGCGGTCGCCGGGGGCCTGTACTACTTCCTGATGCGGCCGGCGGGGGGGGGACCGCCGGAGCAGGCAAAGGCAGGTTTTGGCGCCCGCCAGGGAGGGTTCAGGGGTGCCGGCAAGGGCGAACTCGGCATGGCACGACCGGTACCGGTGGTGGCCGAGGCGGCGCGAAGCGCGGATGTCGGCGTGTATGTCTCGGCGTTGGGCTCGGTCACACCCCTTGCCACGGTCACGGTGCGCAGCCGCGTCGACGGCGAATTGCGCCGGATCCTGTTCCGAGAAGGCCAGATGGTGCGCGCCGGCGACCTGCTCGCGGAAATCGATCCACGCTCCTACCAGGTGCAACTTGCCCAGGCGGAAGCGCAGATGCAGCGCGACCAGGCGCTGCTGAAGAACGCGCAGATCGACGTCGAGCGGTACCGGAAGCTGTTCCGGCAGGATTCGATCGCCCGGCAACAGCTCGACACCCAGGAGGCGCTGGTGCGCCAGTACGAGGGTACCGTCAAGGTCGATCAGGCATTGATCGACAACGCCAGGCTGCAGCTCAGCTATTGCCGGATCACCGCGCCGATCAGCGGTCGGCTGGGCCTGCGCCAGGTCGATGCGGGCAATATGTTGCGCGCCAACGATGCCAACGGCGTGGTGCTGATCGCGCAATTGCAGCCGATCTCGGTGGTATTCGCGATTCCCGAGGACAACCTGCCGATGCTAATGAGGAAGCTGCGCGCCGGGGAAAGGCTGACGGTCGACGTCTATGATCGCGCCGACAAGGTGAAGCTCGCCTCGGGCATGCTGATCACCGCCGACAACCAGGTCGACCCGGCGACCGGCACGGTGAGGCTCAAGGCGCAGTTCACGAACCGCGACCTGGGTCTGTTCCCCAACCAGTTCGTCAATGTGCGGCTGCTGCTTGAGCTGCGCAAGGACGCGACGATGATCCCCGCCGCGGCGGTGCAGCGCGGCACGCCGGGGACCTTTGTTTACGTGGTGAAGGAAGACCGCAGCGTCGAACTGCGTCCGGTGAAGCTCGGTCCCGCGCAGGACGAGCGAATCGCGATCGACGCCGGGCTGGCCCCGGGCGAGTTGGTGGTGGTCGATGGCGCGGATAAATTGCGCGCAGGCACGAGGGTGGACACCGCCGGGCGAGCGCCCCCCGGAGCGCCGAGGAACGGCGCAGGCAGGAAGGGCGGCGGATGGCGTGGCCCGCCGGGCAGCGGGCCGCCTGCCGCGAACTGATCGCCATCCAGGGCAGCGCGCCGGATGAACATCTCCCGTCCCTTCATCCTCAGGCCCGTCGCGACCTCGCTTTCCATGGTCGCGATCCTGTTCTCGGGATTGCTCGCCTATCGCCTGCTGCCGATTTCGGCGCTGCCGCAGGTCGATTATCCGACGATCCAGGTGGTGACCCTCTACCCCGGGGCGAGTCCCGATGTGGTGACCTCGTCGATCACCGCACCGCTCGAGCGTCAGTTCGGGCAGATGCCGGGGCTCAATCAGATGTCGTCCACCAGCTCGGGCGGCGCCTCGGTGATAACGCTCCAGTTCACCCTCGAACTGAACCTCGATGTCGCGGAGCAGGAAGTGCAGGCGGGAATCAACGCCGCCGCGAATTTTCTGCCGCAGGACCTGCCTGCACCGCCGATCTACAGCAAGGTGAATCCGGCCGATACGCCGGTCCTCACCCTCGCGGTCAGCTCGAAGACCCTGCCGCTGCCCAAGCTCCAGAACCTGGTCGATACGCGCCTCGCGCAGAAGATCGCGCAGCTGCCCGGCGTGGGACTGGTGAGTCTCGCCGGAGGGCAGCGTCCCGCAGTGCGTATCCAGGCCAACCCCAAGGCACTCGCCGCCTACGGGCTTAGCCTGGAGGACCTGCGCATCGCGATCGCCAATGCCAACGTCAACCAGGCGAAAGGCAGCTTCGACGGACCGGCACGCGCCTCGACTATCGACGCCAACGATCAGCTCAAATCGGCCGACGAATACCGCGACCTGGTGCTCGCCTGGCGCAACGGCCGGCCGGTGCGCTTGTCGGACATCGCCGAAGCGGTCGACGGTGCCGAGAACCAGCGCCTTGGCGCCTGGGCGAACGAACTGCCCGCGGTGCTGGTCAACATTCAGCGCCAGCCCGGCTCGAACGTGATCGAGGTGGTCGAACGCGTGAAACAATTGTTGCCGCAGCTGCAGGCGTCGCTGCCCGCGAGCGTGGCGGTCGTGCTGCTCAGCGATCGCACCACCACGATCCGCGCGTCGGTGAACGATGTGAAACGGGAACTCGCGTTCGCGGTGGCGCTGGTGGTGATGGTGATTTTCGTCTTCCTGCGCAGCGTCGCAGCGACCGCGATCCCGAGCGTCGCCGTGCCGCTCTCGCTCGTCGGCACTTTCGGCGTGATGTACCTGGCCGATTTCAGCATCAACAACCTGACGCTGATGGCATTGACGATCGCCACCGGCTTCGTGGTCGACGACGCGATCGTGATGATCGAGAATATCGCGCGCCATATCGAGAAGGGCGATCCGCCGCTCGAGGCGGCTCTGAAGGGCTCGCGCCAGATTGGCTTCACGATCGTGTCGCTCACCTTCTCGCTCATCGCGGTACTGATCCCGCTGCTCTTCATGGGCGACGTGGTGGGGCGGCTGTTTCGCGAATTCGCGATCACGCTCGCGGTGGCGATCCTGATCTCGGCGGTGGTTTCGCTCACGCTCACCCCGATGATGTGCGCGAGGCTGCTGCGTCGTGTTCCCGAGGCCGAGACGGGGCGCGTGGCGCGCGCGAGCGGGGAGTTCTTTGCCGCGACGATCGCGCGCTACGGCAGGATGCTCGACTGGGTACTCGAGCGCCAGCGTGCCACGCTATGGATCGCGATCGGTACCCTGGCGCTGACGGTGCTGTTGTACATCGCGGTTCCGAAGGGCTTCTTTCCGGTGCAGGATACCGGTCTGATTCAGGGCGTTTCGGAGGCGCCGCAGTCGATCTCGTTTGCCGCGATGGCCGAGCGCCAGGGCCAACTCGCGCGCGCGGTGCTCGAGGACCCGGCGGTCGCGAGTCTGTCGTCCTTCATCGGCGTCGACGGCATCAATACCACGTTGAACAGCGGCCGCATGCTGATCAGTCTCAAACCGCTCGCCGAGCGCCGCGTGAGGGCGAGCGAGGTGATGCGGCGCCTGCAGGGGCGTGTTGCGCGGGTAGCGGGCATTGCGTTGTACCTGCAACCGGTGCAGGACCTGACGATCGAGGACCGGGTGAGCCGCACGCAGTATCAATTCACTGTCGAGGACGCGAACGCCGAAGAATTGAGCTACTGGCTGCCGCGCCTGGTCGAACGCCTACAGGCGCTGCCCGAACTCGCCGAGGTGGCGAGCGACCTGCAGGACCAGGGCCTGCAGGCCTATGTCGAGATCGACCGCGCGAGCGCGGGGCGGCTCGGGGTTACGCCAGGCGCGATCGACAACGCGCTCTACAACGCCTTTGGGCAGCGTCTGGTGTCGACGATTTATACCCAGACCAGCCAGTATCGTGTGGTGCTGGAAGTGAAACCCGAGTTCCGCCAGGGACCGGCGGCGCTCGACGACCTGTTCGTTGCCTCATCGAACGGCAAGGCGGTGCGCCTGGGGTCGCTTGCGCGCGTGATCGAGAAGCCGACTGCGCTCTCGGTTAATCACCTGGGACAGTTTCCCGCGGCAACGGTGTCGTTCAATCTTGCGCACGGCGCGTCACTCGGCGCCGCGGTGCGCGCGATCCGTACGGCAGAGCGGGAACTTGGCCTGCCGGCGAGCGTGCAGACGCGCTTTCAGGGCGCGGCGCTTGCTTTCCAGGCGTCGCTCGACAATACGCTGCTGCTGATTCTCGCCGCGATCGTCACCATGTACATCGTGCTCGGCGTGCTCTACGAGAGCTATATTCATCCGATCACGATCCTCTCGACCCTGCCGTCGGCCGGAGTTGGTGCGCTGCTCGCGCTGATCGTCACGCGGAGCGAGCTCGATCTCATTGCCGTGATCGGGATCATCCTGCTGATCGGCATCGTGAAGAAGAACGCGATCATGATGATCGACTTCGCGCTCGATGCGGAACGCAATGAAGGCAAGAGCCCGCACGAGGCGATCCGCCAGGCCTGCCTGCTGCGCTTTCGGCCGATCATGATGACGACTCTGGCGGCGCTGTTTGCGGCGCTGCCTCTGATGCTGGGTAGCGGGGTCGGCTCCGAGTTGCGCCATCCACTTGGGATCGCGATGGTCGGCGGTCTGCTGGTGAGCCAGGTGCTGACGCTCTTCACCACGCCGGTGATCTATCTCGCCTTCGACCGGCTCGCGCAACGCGTGCGCGGCGGGGTGCGCGGTTCCGCGGGGAGTGCCGACCGATGAATGTGTCGGCGCCGTTCATCGCGCGGCCGGTCGCTACCACGCTGCTGACTCTCGCCATCGCGCTGGCGGGCGTGGTCGCGTTTCGCCTGCTGCCGGTAGCGCCGCTGCCGCAGGTGGATTTTCCGACGATTTCGGTGTCCGCCGCGTTGCCGGGCGCGAGCCCCGAGACCATGGCCGCGACGGTCGCGACACCGCTCGAGCGCGCGCTCGGGCGCATTGCGGGAATCACGGAAATCACCTCCACCAGCTCGCTCGGTGCAACGCGCGTGGTGTTGCAGTTCGATCTCGCGCGCGATATCGACGGCGCGGCGCGCGACGTGCAGGCGGCGATCAACGCCGCACGCACCTTGCTGCCCAGCGGCCTGCCGAGCAATCCGAGCTATCGCAAGGTGAATCCGGCCGATGCGCCGATCATGATCCTCGCGCTCACTTCGGAGAGCATGACGCGGGGCCAGATGTACGACGCGGCCTCGACCATTCTCGCGCAGAAGCTCTCGCAGGTGAACGGCGTCGGTCAGGTGACGGTGGGCGGGTCTTCGCTCCCCGCGGTGCGCGTCGAACTCAATCCCGTCACGCTCGGAAAATACGGCATCGGCTTCGAGGAGGTGCGCGCGGCGATCGTCGCGACCAACGCCAATCGTCCCAAGGGCTCGCTCGAAGCGGGGGATCGTTCCTGGCAGATTCTCGCCAATGACCAGGCGAAGACCGCGGCCGAGTACCTGCCGGTGATCGTCGCCTGGCGCAAGGGTGCTGCGGTGCGTCTCGCCGACCTCGGCGAAGTCGTCGACTCGGTACAGGACCTGCGCAACGACGGCTCGTCGAACGGCAAGCCGGCGGTGATGGTGATCGTCAATCGTCAGCCGAATGCCAACATCATCGAGACGGTCGACCGGGTGAAGGAATTGCTGCCGCAGCTGCGCGCATCGATTCCCAGTGCGATCGACCTCGACCTGGCGATCGATCGCACGCCGACCATCCGCGCATCGTTGCGCGACGTCGGGCGATCGCTCGCGATTTCGGTGGTGCTGGTGATTCTGGTGGTATTCGCGTTCCTGCGCGATGCGCGCGCGGTGCTGATCCCCAGCGTCGCGGTACCGGTGTCGCTGATCGGAACGTTCGGTGTGATGTATCTGTGCGGCTACAGCGTCAACAACCTGTCGCTGATGGCGCTCACCATCGCCACCGGCTTCGTGGTGGATGACGCGATCGTGGTGCTTGAGAACATTTCGCGACGCATCGAGGCGGGAGCGACCCCGATGCGGGCTGCGCTCGCAGGCAGCCGCGAGGTGGGTTTTACGGTGCTCTCGATGAGCCTGTCTCTCATCGCGGTGTTCATCCCGATTCTGCTGATGGGTGGCATCGTCGGTAGGCTGTTTCGCGAATTTGCGGTGGTGCTATCGGTCGCGATTCTGATTTCGCTGGTGGTCTCGCTGGCCACCACGCCGATGATGTGCGCGCGGCTGTTGCGGGCGAACGGTGCGCCGGGGGGAAGCCGCGAGGGGCGCGCGAGCGGGCGGATGTTCGGAGCGCTCTCGCGCGGCTATGCGAGATCGCTCGCCTGGGCGCTCGAGCACGGCAGGCTGATGCTGGCACTGCTCGGCGCGACGGTGGCGCTCAACGTCTATCTGTACGTCGTGGTACCGAAAGGCTTCTTCCCGCAGCAGGATACCGGGCGCCTGATCGGCTCGATCCAGGGCGACCAGGGGACATCCTTTCAGGCGATGCGCGGCAAACTCGCCCGCTTCATCCGCATCGTGCGCGAGGACCCGGCGGTGCAGAACGTCGTGGGTTTTACCGGGGGTGGGGGAAACTTCGGAGGGCGCAACGCGGGATCGATGTTCGTCAGCCTGAAGCCGCTCGCCGAGCGCGAGGTCTCCGCCGACCAGGTCGTGGCACGGCTGCGTGCGAGGCTCTCGCGCGAGCCCGGCGCGAGCCTGTTCCTCGTCCCGGTGCAGGATATCCGTGTCGGCGGCCGCCATGCGAATGCCCAGTACCAGTTTACCCTCCAGGCCGAAGAACTGGAGGAGTTGCGCAAGTGGGATCCGCTGCTGAGGCGCGAGCTCGCGCAGTTGCCGGAGATTGCCGACGTCAACACCGATCAACAGGACAAGGGTCTGCAAACCTCGCTCGTCATCGACCGCGACAGCGCGGCCCGGCTCGCAGTCACGACGCGCGCGATCGACGCGACACTGAACGACGCCTTCGGACAACGCCAGGTTTCGACGATCTACGATCCGCTTAACCAGTACCGCGTGGTGATGGAAGTGGCGCCCGAGTACTGGCAGAGTCCTGAGGCATTGAAGAGTCTGTACGTCCGATCGACGACCGGCGCGCTGGTGCCGCTCGCGGCGATCAGCCGTTTCGAGCACACGAATACGCCGCTGCGCGTGAATCACCAGGGCCAGTTCCCCGCCTCGACGATTTCTTTCAATCTCGCGCTCGGCGTTTCGCTTTCCGAGGCCACCGGCGCGGTAACCGAGGCGATGGACCGGATCGGCGTGCCGGCGACGGTACACGGCGCATTCCAGGGCACCGCGCGCGCCTTTCAGGCCTCGCTCGCTTCGCAGCCCTGGCTGATCCTTGCAGCGTTGCTCACCGTGTACATCGTGCTCGGCATCCTGTACGAGAGCCTGGTGCATCCGCTCACCATTCTCTCGACCCTGCCATCGGCGGGCATCGGTGCGTTGCTCGCGCTGCGTGCTTTCGGTTCCGAATTCAACATTATCGCCATGATCGGTGTGATTCTGTTGATCGGTATCGTGAAGAAGAACGCGATCATGATGATCGACTTCGCCCTCGAAGCCGAACGCAGCCGTGGCCTGGCACCACGTGAGGCGATCTTCCAGGCCTGCCTGCTGCGCTTTCGGCCGATCATGATGACGACCCTCGCGGCGCTGCTGGGCGCGGTGCCGCTCGCGATCGGCTTCGGCGAGGGCGCCGAATTGCGCCGTCCCCTCGGCATCTCGATCGTCGGGGGGCTTTTCATGAGCCAGGTGCTGACGCTGTACACCACGCCGGTCGTGTACATTTATCTCGATCGCTTCCGGCTCTGGGCGAAGCGCCCGCGTGCGCGGCCCGGGGTTGCAGCATGAGGCGCCGGGCAGTGCGCGCCGCGGCGTTGATCGGCGCCTTGCAGATGGCGGGATGCGCGGTGGGCCCCGACTATGTGCGTCCGTCGATCGATGTGCCGGCCGTCTACAGCGAGGCCGGTCCCGATTCGGTGCTGTGGAAGCCCGCGCAGCCGGGCGACCGGTCCAGTCGCGGAAAGTGGTGGTCGATCTACGGCGATGCCCGGCTCGATGGGCTGATGGAGCAGGTCGGAGTCACCAACCAGACTTTGCTCGGCGCGGCGGCGCAGGTTCGCGCGGCCAACGCGCTCGCGGAAGCCGCGCGAGCCAGCTGGTTTCCGACGCTCGGCGCGTCCGCCTCGGCGACTCGTTCGAGCACCTCGGCGAGCAGCGGGGCGGGCGCAGGATCGGCGGCCGGTGTGCGCACCCTGTACGCGTTGCCGGTGAATGCCTCCTGGGAGGCGGACCTCTGGGGCCGCATCGATCGCACGGTCGAGTCGAACGACGCCGCGGCGCAGGCGAGCGCCGCCGATCTGGAGAACGTGCGGCTCAGCATTCAGGCGGGGCTCGCGCAGACCTATTTTCAGCTTCGTGCGCTCGACGCGCAAAGGCAGCTTCTCGATACGACGGTCGCGGCTTACGCGAAGTCGCTCGACTTCGCACGCAATCGCCATGCGGCGGGAGTGGTATCGCGCAGCGACGTCACGCAGGCCGAAACGCAACTCAAGTCCACCCAGGCGCAGGCGATCGATCTCGGCGTGCAGCGCGCGCAGCTCGAACATGCTCTGGCGGTACTGCTCGGCCGGCCCGCCGCGCGGGGATTGCTCGCGCCGGTACCGCTTGCCGGACCGCCGCCGGCGATTCCCGCGAGCCTGCCCGGCGAACTGCTCGAGCGCCGCCCGGACATCGCTGCCGCCGAGCGCCGCATGGCCGCCGCGAATGCGCAGATCGGCATGGCGCGTGCAGCCTATTTCCCGAGCGTGACGCTCAGCGCGGCGGCGGGTTTCCAGAGCGCGAGCAGCAACCAATGGTTGAGCGCGCCGAGCCGGTTCTGGTCGATCGGCGCCACGCTCGCCGAGACCTTGTTCGACGGCGGACGGCGCGAGGCGCTCGGCAGGCAGGCGGCGGCGAACTACGATGCGAGCGTCGCGGCTTACCGCGGCACGGTCCTCGCGGCCTTTCGGGAGGTGGAAGACAACCTGGTCGCATTGCGCGTGCTGGAAGAGGAGGCCGCGGTGCAGGCCGAGGCGGTGCTCGCCGCCGAGCAGTCGCTCGAGATGGTGGTCAATCAGTACCGCGCGGGCGTGGTGGCCTACCAGCAGGTGGTCGCCGCACAGACCATCGCGCTGGCGAATCGGCGCGCGGCGGCCGACATACTCGCGCGGCGCATGAACGCGAGTGTGCTGCTCGTCAAGGCGCTCGGCGGAGGATGGGAGGCGAAGTGGTGAGGGCCGGCGCCGCTGGCGCGCGGAAGACCTCCCGGACTACGCCGGCCGAAACGGCAGTACGCGCGCCGGGGCGTGTCCCTCGGCGGGCAATTCGATGCGTCCGCCGTTGGCGCGCAGGAGTTGTGTCAGCTCGTCGGTGGTGAGCGGAGCGGCGTACACGTAGCCCTGCAGCCAGATCGGCGCATGGCCCTGCAGGTGCCTGGCCTGTGCGGCGGTCTCGACGCCTTCGGCGACGATGTTGAGGTTCAGGCTGCGGCACATCGCGATGATCGCCTCGATGATCGCGACCCCGTCGTGATCGCCGGGCAGGCCGTGGATCAGGCTGCGGTCGATTTTCAGCACGCGTACCGGAAAGCGGCGCAGATAACTCATCGACGAGTAGCCCGAGCCGAAATCGTCGATCGCGAGGCGCACCCCCAGCCGGTCGATCTGATGAAGCTTGTCGCGCGTGGCGTGCGTGCCGTCGACCAGCGCGAGTTCGGTGATCTCCAGGGTGAGCATCGCGGGGTCGAGCGTATGCTGCGTCAGTACCTCGCGTACCGTGGCGAGCAGATCGCTTTCCCGCAACTGGCGACCCGAGACGTTCACCGACATCGCGACCGGCAGGCCGAGGGTCTGCCAGATGCGCGCCTGGGCGCAGGCCTTGCGCAGCACCCATTCCCCGATCGGGACGATCAATCCGGTGTCCTCGGCGATGGAAATGAATTCGTCGGGTCCGATCATGCCGATTTCGGGGTGCTGCCAGCGCAACAACGCCTCGACCGCGACGATGCGCGAACTGATGGAATCGATCACCGGCTGGTAGAGCAGATTGAATTCCCCCTGGCCGAGTGCGCGGCGCAGGCTCTGCTCGATCGAGAGCCGTTTTTGCGCGCGCAGCCGCATGTCGTCGGTGAAGAACCGGTAGGTATTGCGACCCGAATCCTTGGCCTGGTACATCGCGGTGTCGGCCTGGCGCAGCAGGGTGTGCGTTTCGGAGGCATCCGCCGGGCAGAGCGCGATTCCGGCGCTCGCGGTGAGGAAGATCTCGCGTCCGTCGAACAGGATCGGTTCGCGCACCGCGGCGATGACGCGCTCGGCGATATGGCGCGCGTCCTCGCGGCTCGACGGGTTCTCGAACACGATCGCGTATTCGTCCCCGCCGAAGCGGCAGACCGTGTCGCTGGGACGCAATGCGGCCGTCAGCCGTCGCGCAACCTCCTCCAGCAGGCGGTCGCCGGCGTCGTGGCCCATGGTGTCGTTGATCGACTTGAAATGATCGACATCGAGGAACATCAGGCCGATCGAGTGCCGGCCGCGAGCGGTGCGCGCGACCGCGTTGCGCAGGTACTGGTTGAAGTAGTGACGATTGGGCAGCGAGGTCACGGCGTCGAAATTCGCCAGCCGGTGCAGTTGTTCCTCGGTCCGGCGCCGCACCGTGAGCTCGTGGTCGAGCTCCTGCTGGTGGCGTTCGACCACGCTGAGCATCTCGTTGAAGCGGTTCGCGAGCAGGCCGGTTTCGTCGCGGCTCTCGACCGGCGCGCGCTTGCGGTAGTCGCGGTCGCGCGAAATGTCCTCCATCACGGCGATCAGCCGTGCCATCGGCGCGGTGATCAGGCGGCGCAATCGCGCGAGCAGGACGAAGGCGAACGCGAGCGCGACCAGCGCGACCGCCCACACCATCGCGAGTTGGACGAGCACGCGCGAATACAGACCTGCGAGTGAGGCGCGGAGGTGGACCGCGCCTTTCACTTCGGAATCCACCGTGATCGGCAGGTACAGCTCGGCGTGCCGCCAGCCGACCCGGTAGGTCTCCACGGCGGGCGCCGGCGGCATGTCGGTCACCGGTCCGTGGTCGCGAACGTAGCGCGCAAGGATCCGGCCGTTGGCGGCATGCACGACGCCTTGTTCGACCTCCGGGGTCAGGCGCAGCGCCTCGAGAATGGCCGCTGCGTTGCGCGCATCGTCGAAGACGACCGCGGCGGCGCTGTTTTCGGCGATGATCCGGGCCTGGCCGCTCAGCTCGAGGACGAGTTCGTTGCGGTAATTGAAGTAGCTTGCGATGGTGATCAGCAGCGTCACCAGCACCATCGCGCTGCACGAGACGGCGAGCGCGATGAGGTTCAGCTTGCCGGCGATGCTTTGCTTGTTGAGCGGAATCGGCATGGCCGGCGCGGACTCAGTAGACCTTGCGCGCGAGGCGCAGTAGCCGGGAGCTTACCTGGATCCCGGCGCGGCCGGCGGCCTCGGTATCGATGTCGAAGGCAATCCGCCCCTGCGCGACGATCAGGTTGATCATCGCGGGGCGGTCATTGAATTCGGAGGCTTCCGAGACGGTCAGCACCGGCAGCGTGGCGACGGCTTCGCGCGCGCGCGCGAGGGCGGCACGATCCCTGCCGTCGATGTACAGGACCTGGCAACCGCGCAGTTCACTGACATTGGCGGGACGGCGCACACGCAGGGCAGCGCCCCCGACCCGCTTGCCGGCGAGCGTTTCGGTCGCGATCGCTGGGTTGGCTCCATAGAGACACAGGTCGAACTCCCCGGTCGGGGGGGCGGGCCAGTATACGAACAAGGCGAAGTTGTACAGAAAGGCCGCCCTGAGTTGTTCGATCGGCACGGCGGTTTGCGCGAAGCCCGGGCCGAGCAGCAGTGCCAGCAGCAGCGCGCCGCGCCCCATCCGACCGGTTGAGCGTCCGAATCCCATCACCACTCAGAACCGTGCGCTCAGTTTGAAGCGCAGCGAGCGCCCGTCCTGGGCGATCGCGTCCTGCAGGTGTTCGGCGGAGCCGGGATCGCTATAGGCTTTGTCGAACAGGTTATAGGCGCTCAGCGACAGCTCGATGCCTTTGGCGAGTCCCGCGTGCGTGAGCGTGAGGTTGGCGAGCGCGTAACTGCCGGTCTCCGCGACGAGGGTCCTGCGCCGGCTTACGTATTGCAGGTCGATTGCCGCGCGCAGGCCGGTCGCGGCGAACGGTGAAGAAAGGTTCAGTTTGGCGAGCTGGCGCGGCGCATTGGTCAGGATCTGGCCGGTGGTCTCGTCGCGCGCGGCCTGGACCGACAAACTCGCGCGCGCGCGCACCGAGTTGCCGCGCCACTCTCCACCCAGCTCCGCGCCGCGTGCCTCGACGCGATCAACGTTGCGAAACACCAGCAGGCCGGAGCCCGCATCGGTGGTCAGGCCGATCAGGTCGCGCATCTGGTATTGGTAGACGGTGCCGGTGAGTCGTATGCGATCGCCGATGCGTTCCTCGACCACGAGTTCGCTGGTGCGTATCCGTTCGGGTTGCAGCGACGGATTCGGCAGGTTGGTGAAGGCGAGCGCGTAATAGCGTTCGTAAACGTTGGCGACGCGGTAAGCGCTGCCGTGAATCGCCTTGACCACCCAGTCGGTTCGCGGGCGGTAGATCAGCGCGAGGCGCGGACTGGTGGTGTTGTCGGAGTCGGCATAGGCATCGTGACGGACTCCGAGACTGGCACTCAGTTCTGCGGCAAGTATCGCTTCGCTCTGTACATAGACGGCCCAGTGGTGCGACGGGCGTCGATCGTCGAGATATGAGACGTAGGGCGCCAGGTCGTAGTTGAGTTGATCGCGACGCGTATCGCGCTGGTACTCGCCGCCGAACATCAGGGTGTGGCCGCCGCCGAAGCGCTCGATCAGGTTGAGCTCCGCGCCCCACCAGCGCGCCTCGGCGAGATCGCGGTTCAGGGTCAGGGTCGGGTCCGGGGGGGCGAACCGGTAGAGGTAGTCACCCTGGTAGTCGTAGCGGTCCTGGTACAGTCGGGCGCGAAGGCGGCGCTCGTTGTTCACGGCATGGTCGATCTGCAAAGTGACGAATGATTGCGCATCGATGGTGCGGCTACCGGGCGCATTGAAGGCCTGTGCATAGGAAGCCGTCGGAATGCCCTTTTCCCGCTCGGCATACCCCGCGGTGAGGGTCACCGATCCTTTCGTTGCCTTGAAAAACAGATCGCGGCGGTTCTCGAAATCGAGTCCCATCGCCCAGCCGTTGTTCGTCGCGGGCGAAGCGAATTCAGGGAAGAAGAGGTTGGCGCCGTCTGAGCGGTCCTGTGAGGTCGAGAGCAGAATGTCGAGTCCGCTCCCGGCACGATGCCCCAGGCTGGCTCGCGCGCCGCGTGCGCCGAGGCTGCCGGCCGCGGCGGCGAGTTCCGCTCCGTTGATGTCGCGCGCTTGACGGGTGACCACGTTGACCACGCCGAGCAGGGCGTTGCTGCCGTAGACCGCCGAGCCCGGACCCGGAACGAATTCGATACGCTCGATCAGGTCGACGTGCAGCGGAAAGGAGCGGTCGATCAGCGCCCCGTCGTAGAGGGGGTCGTTGATGCGGTGACCGTCGATGAGTACGAGCACGCGGGTGTTGTAGTCGCCCGGGCGGCCGAAGCCCCGCGCGCCGAGGTACTCGTAATTTCGGTCGTTGCTGACATACAGGCCCGGCACACTGCGCAGGATGTCGGCAAGGCTGCGATAGCCGTGGTCGCGGATGTCGTCGGAGGTGACCACGGTCACCGCGGAAGGTGCCGCGGCGATCTTCTGCGGGAACTTGGAGGCGCCCTCGATTTCCACATCGAGCAGGCGTTCGATCGGTATTGACGCGAGATCCTGCGGATGATCCGCCGCCGCGCTCACGGCCGGACCACCTGCCAAGGCGGCCAGGGCGAGAAGTCTCCAAGGACGGTAGTTCTCGAACATCGTTATGGCTCCGGATCCGACTTGTATTGCGGCAAGCGCTTGCCTCCCGGCAATTTGGGGCAGGGGTCGTCCATGCTGCCGCGGTTGCGGCGTGCGGAGGTGAAAAACTTTGTCATGCCGGTGCCTTACGTCACGCTGGCTGCGCGCCGCGATCGCGGCGCGGGACCGTCGGTGTCTCCGGGGAGGGCGTCGA
>JAOUFA010000426.1 GCA_029858545.1 Betaproteobacteria bacterium | reverse complement strand
TCAAGGGACTGTTCGAAGCGGTCCAGGCGCTCGCGCGCGAGCGCCTCGCGCTCGCCTATCACGATCGCTCCGACGGCGGGCTCCTGGTGGCGGCCTGCGAGATGGCGTTCGCGGGAAGATGCGGGGTAACCCTCAATCTCGACGCCCTTACCTTCGACGCGTCGGGCGACGATATCGATGCCTTCAAGCGCGACAGCGACCGGCAGCTGGACGGGCGCGGGCGTGAGCGCGCGCTCGCGGCGCTCTTCGCCGAGGAACTCGGCGCGCTGGTGCAGATTCGCGTCGCCGATCGCTCGCGCGTGATGGAGATATTGCGAGCAGCACGCTTGGGCGGTTGCTCGCACGTCGTCGGACAGTTGAATTCGCGCGATGAAATCCGCGTGGTGCGCAATGCGCAGCCGCTATTCGCGGAAAGGCGCGTCGATCTGCGGCGCGCCTGGAGCGAGACGAGTTTTCATATGCAGGCGCTGCGCGACAATCCGTCCTGCGCGCAGGAAGAATATGATCGCCTGCTGGACGACGGGGACTCGGGCATCATCTTCTCGCCGCTCTTCGACCCCGCCGAGGACGTCGCGGCGCCGTACATCGCGCGCGGCACGCGACCGCGCGTCGCGATTCTGCGCGAGCAGGGCGTCAATAGTCAGGTTGAGATGGCCGCTGCCTATACGCGCGCGGGGTTCGACGCGGTGGATGTGCACATGTCGGATATTCTCGCGGGCAGTGTTTCGCTCGAAGACTGCAAGGGACTGGTCGCGTGCGGGGGATTCTCCTATGGAGACGTGCTGGGCGCAGGGCAAGGCTGGGCCAAGTCGATTCTTTTCAACGCGCGCGCGCGCAGCGTGTTCGAGCGATTCTTCGCCCGGAGCGACAGTTTCGCGCTGGGTCTGTGCAATGGCTGCCAGATGATCGCCGCGCTGAAGGAGATCGTTCCGGGGGCGGCGCACTGGCCGGTCTTCCTGCGCAATCGCTCGGAACAGTTCGAGGCGCGCTTCGCGACGGTGGAGATCCTCGATAGCCCATCGATCCTTTTCACGGGCATGGCGGGTTCACGCATGCCGATCGCGGTCGCGCACGGAGAAGGGCGCGCGGTGTTTGCCAGCCCAGAGGACGCCGCAGGGGCCCAGATGAGTCTGCGTTTCGTCGATCATCGCGGCGCGCCAACCGAAACCTATCCGCTCAATCCAAACGGTTCGCCGGGGGGAATTACCGGTCTCACCACCGCCGACGGCCGCTTCAATATCATGATGCCTCACCCGGAGAGGGTGTTTCGCAGCGTGCAGATGTCGTGGTCACCCGAGGGGGCCGGAGAGGATTCACCCTGGATGCGGATGTTCCGTAACTGCCGCGTTTGGGTGGGCTAGCCGGGCGGGGTACAGGCCGGCGGCGCCGCGGTCGGTGCGGGTCGTGCGCCTAATGCGCGCCGCCGCGCTTCACCTCGGACGATGAATCGGCTTCGGGGTAGGCGCGGCGCAGTGCATTCACGACACTCGCGAATTCCGCCTCGAGGCGTGCAACGCTTTCGAGCAGATGGTCGATACCTCCGTCATCGGCGGCGGCCTCGAGGGCGGCCGCACGCAACGAAAGATCCGTCGCTCCGACCGTGGCGCTCGTCGACTTGAGCGTGTGCGCGGCACGGCGCAGATCGCGCGCGTTTCCCGCCGCGTAGGCGGCATGCATGCCGGCGAAGAGCTGTGGCGTCTGGGTAATGAACATGTGGACGATCTTGGCGATCAGATCGGTACCGTCGGCGGTCTGCATTCCCTGCAGTTGCTGGAGTGCACTCAAATCCAGCGCCGCGGAATCCGCGGCAGCACTCTGAGTCGCGCTTCCCGAGGTGGCGCGCGGGGTGGCCGCCGCGCCGAGTACAACGCTCTTTGACAGCCAGCGCTCCATGCAGACGGCGATGTCGCGCCGGGAAAACGGCTTGGTGATATGGTCGTCCATGCCCGCCTCGAGGCTGCGCTCGCGCGCTCCCTGTACCACGTCGGCGGTGAGGGCGACCACCGGCACGCGCCCGACCCCGAGCGACTCGAAGTCGCGGATCTGGCGCGTCGCTTCGTAGCCGTCCATCACGGGCATCTGGCAGTCCATCAGCACGAAATCAGGGGCTGCCGCGCGAAAACGGGCGAGCGCCTCCGCACCGTCGCGGGCAATGGCAACTTCGCAACCCAGGGATTCCAGCACACTGACGGCGATCTCGCGGTTGACGTCGTTGTCCTCGGCGAGCAGTACGCGCACGCCGTCGAAGCGACGATCGATGGCGGGGCTCTTCGCGGTCGGGGCGGTATCGGTCAGTCCCGCAGCGCGCGCCAGGGCGCGGTACAACTCGTCGCGGCGTACCGGCTTGAGCAGGTAGCCCGCGACGCCCGAGCGGGTGGCGAGTTCGGCACGTGCCTCATCGTACATCGAGGACAGTATGACGATCCGCGTCGCCGCGATCGAAGCATCGCGCGAAATCTCCAGCGCGAGGGCGGCACCGTCCATGACCGGCATTCGCATGTCGACAACCGCCAGCTCGAACGCCTGATCCTGCGCCGCGGCGGTGCGCAGGAGCGTGAGCGCGGTGTCGCCATCGGCCGCGGCGGACACGGCAAAGCCGGCGCGGTCGAGTTGATCGAGCAGGATCGCGCGGTTGGTGGCGTCGTCCTCGACCAGCAGCACGCGCTTGCCGGCGAGGCGCGGATCGGCGTGCGTCGACGCCTCGGGATCGGGCGCCGCCTCCGCCGGGGTGAGGAACCAGAAGGTCGTGCCGCGTCCGGGCACGCTCGAGAGGCCGATGCGGCCGTGCATCATCTGTACCAGTTCACGAACGATGGCCAGTCCCAGTCCGCTGCCGCCGAAGCGGCGGGTGGTCGAGCTGTCTGCTTGCGAGAAACTTCTGAACAGGCGCGATTGCGCGTCGCGCGAGATTCCGATACCCGAGTCCCGCACCTCGATCTTGAGCATCGGAGCCTGGTCGTCCGGCGGAGTCTCCAGGCTTGCGCGGACTGCTACCTCGCCACGTTCGGTGAACTTGAGCGCATTGCCGACCAGGTTGACGAGGATCTGGCGCACGCGATACGGATCGCCCCAGAGGGATTCAGGCACCGTCGCATCGACCGAGGCATCGAGGGCGAGTCCCTTGGCGCGGGCGCGCCCGGAAAACATGTCGATTACGTCGGCGATCACCTCGCGCGGGCGGTAGGGCGAGCGTTCGAGGTCGAGGCGTCCCGCCTCGATCTTCGAGAAATCCAGAATGTCATTCAGCAGATGCAGGAGCGAGTCGGCGGAACTGCGCACGACCTCGGCAAAGCGCCGCTGTCGATCGTTGAGTT
>JAOUFA010000425.1 GCA_029858545.1 Betaproteobacteria bacterium | reverse complement strand
CCATCATTTCGGCGGTTTCGTCACCGACGTCGGCGGGGTGACTTCGCACACCGCGATCGTCGCGCGCAGTCTGGATATCCCGGCGATCGTCGGCCTGCATCACGCGCGCCAGATGATACGCGAGGGTGAGCTGCTGATCGTCGACGGCGTACAGGGCGTGCTGATCGTCGACCCCGATCCACTGGTGCTCGACACCTACCGTGCACGCCAGTCTCGCTACGGGCAGCAACGCGAGCATCTGAAGAAACTGAAGAGCACGCTCGCGGTATCGGTAGACGGGACGCGGGTCGAACTGTTGGCGAATATCGAATTGCCGCAGGACATCGCGCAGGTGCGCGACGCCGGCGCCGAGGGCATCGGCCTGTTTCGCAGCGAATTCCTCTTCATGAACCGTGCCGAAGTGCCCGATGAGGACGAGCAGTTCGAAGCCTACCGCGAAGTGGCACAGGCGATGAACGGCTTTCCCGTCGTGCTGCGCAGCCTCGATCTCGGCGCTGACAAGGTTCTCGCCGGCGCGGGATCGGGCTCTCCGAACCCCGCGATGGGCCTGCGCGCGATCCGCTACTGCCTTACCGAGCCGCAGATGTTTCTCGTGCAGCTGCGCGCGATCCTGCGCGCCTCGCACTACGGCCGGGTAAAGATCCTGCTGCCGATGATCGCCCATGCACACGAGGTCGATCTTGCGCTCGAACTGATCCGCCAGGCGAAGGAGCAGCTCGATGCACGCGGAATTCCCTATGACCGCGCCATCGAGATCGGCGGGATGATCGAGATTCCCGCCGCGGCGCTCGCGCTGCCGATATTCACGCGACGGCTCGACTTTCTCTCGCTCGGCACCAACGACCTCATCCAGTACACGCTCGCGATCGACCGCGCCGACGACGCGGTGGCGCATCTCTACGATCCACTTCATCCGGCGGTGCTGCATCTGGTCGCGCATACCATCCGCACCGCGACCCGTAGCGGCAAGCCGGTCGCGGTATGCGGCGAGATGGCCGGCGACGTGTTCATGACGCGCCTGCTGCTCGGCTTCGGGTTGCGCAGCTTTTCGATGCACCCGGCGCAATTGCCGGTGGTGAAGGAGCGCATTCTGGGCAGCAGCATTGCGCGGGCCGAACCGCTTGCGCAACGCATACTGGAAAGCAACGATCCCGCGCAAACGCTCGGGCTGCTGGCAGAACTGAACGCGTAGCCGTCACAATGCCCGGACCGCTCGACGGCGTACGCGTGCTGGACCTCACCACCGTGGTGATGGGGCCCTACGCCACGCAAATCCTCGCCGACTTCGGCGCCGAGGTGATCAAGGTCGAGTCCCCCGAAGGCGATGCGATGCGCTACGGCTGGCCGTTCCGGAATCGCGGCATGGGACACGTGTTCCTCAACGCCAATCGCAACAAGCGCTCGGTGGTGCTCGATCTGAAGCGGGCGGAAGCACATGCGGCGCTGCTCGCCCTCGCGCGCACGGTCGATGTGCTGGTCTACAACATCCGCCCGCAGGCGATGGCGCGACTCAAGCTCTCCTACGAGGAACTATGCGCGGTTCATCCCGGGATCATCTATGTCGGCTGCTTCGGCTACAGCCAACGCGGACCCTACGCGGCGAAGTCCGCCTACGACGATCTGATCCAGGGCGCCGCGGGAATTCCCTGGCTGCTGAAGAAGCAGGGCGCCGAGACGCCGCGTTACGCGCCGATCATCGTCGCCGACCGCTCGGTCGGCCAGCAGGTCGCCGGCGCGGTGAGCGCCGCGCTTTACTATCGCGAGAAGACCGGCCAGGGACAGCGCGTCGACGTGCCGATGTTCGAACATCTGCTGCAGATCGTGCTGGGCGAGCACCTGGGCGGCTACACCTTCGAACCGCAGCACGGCGAGCCCGGCTACTCGCGCCTGCTCGCCAAGGACCGGCGCCCCTATGAGACGAAGGATGGCTATGTCTGCGCGTTGATCTACAACGATAAGCAGTGGAAGGCATTCTTTGAACTTATCGGAAAGGCCGAGATGTTCGTCACCGATGCGCGCTTCGCGACCCAGGAAGCGCGCAGTCAAAACTACGATTTCGCCTACGGCATGGTCGCCGACGAGCTGAAGCAGCGCACCACCGACGAGTGGCTCGCCGCCTTTGAGGCCGCCGACATCCCGGTGCAGCGCATGAACAGCCTCGCCGACATCGTCGACGATCCCCACCTCGCCGCGATCGGTTATTTCCAGACCGTCGAGCACCCGAGCGAGGGGCGCATCAAGTCGATGGCCACGCCCTCGGAGTGGTCCGAGTCGAGGCCCGCCTACCGGCGCCATGCGCCGCGGCTGGGCGAGCACACGCGCGAAGTGCTCGCCGAAGCCGGATTGACCGGCGCGGAGATCGACGGTCTGCTCGCGAGCGGGGCGGCACGCGAAGCGGATGGTCCGGCTTGACACGCCCGGGGGCTCCAAGTAACGTTCGCCTCGCACCAGGTGCAGCGCCGATTTGATGTTCAGCTTGCGGGCGCTCTAAAAATACCGCTAAAGAGATGCGGCCCAAAAACCCGTTCTCGCGCAAGCTGAACGGGTTTTTTGTTTTCGGCCATGGACGCATTGCACGATCCTTCATCGGTTGGCGCGGTCACGCCGCACAAGGCACGCTTCGACGCGCCGCTGCGCCTCTCGGGCGGCGCCGTGCTTCCGGCGTTCGAACTCGCCTACGAAACCTACGGCGAACTGAATGCCGCGCGCTCGAACGCGGTGCTGGTCTGCCATGCGCTCAATGCTTCGCACCACGTAGCCGGCTTCTACGCCGACCAGCCGGAAAACGTCGGCTGGTGGGACAACCTGGTGGGTCCCGGCAAGCCGCTCGACACGCGCCGCTTCTTTGTTGTCGGAGTGAACAACCTCGGCGGCTGCCACGGCTCGACCGGTCCGATGAGCGTGAATCCGGCCGCCGGCAAGCCCTGGGGCGGGGATTTCCCGGTGGTCACGGTCGAGGACTGGGTCGCGGCGCAGGCGCGGCTCGCCGATCAACTGGGCATCGAGTGTTTCGCCGCGGTGCTGGGAGGGAGCCTCGGCGCGATGCAGGCGCTGCAATGGACGCTATCGTTTCCCGAGCGCGTGCGCCACTCGCTGGTGGTCGCCGCGACGCCAAGATTGAGCGCGCAGAATATCGCGTTCAACGAGGTTGCGCGCCAGGCGATCACCACCGATCCGGATTTTCACGGCGGTCACTATTACGAGAAGAACGTGCTGCCGCGCCGCGGGCTGCGCATCGCGCGCATGATCGGCCACATCACCTACCTGTCGGATGACGCGATGATGGAGAAGTTCGGCCGGGTGCTGCGCCGCGGCGCACCGGG
>JAOUFA010000424.1 GCA_029858545.1 Betaproteobacteria bacterium | reverse complement strand
CGCCGTCGATATAGAAGCGCAGAAAATCGTAATAGGCTTCGGAACTCACGGCGTAGTCGAAGCTGATCGACGCAGCGTTGCTGACGTACAGCGTGACGCAGCTCGTCTGGTTGTTGCCGAGCGCACCCGCCTTCAGGCTGTGCGTACTGGCCGCTCCGTTGGCGGCGTCGACCGCCCAGGGCGCGGTTCCCGACATGGTCATGGCCGTGGGGACCGCGCCGCTTTCGAAGTCGAGGTTCTGCGGCGCCTGGAGCGGTTTTTCCCAACTGCGGCCGACGCTGACGTTATTGGCTTCGTTGGTTTCCGCGACCGCATTCGCGCTGTCCACGATCGCGTAGGCGGTCCCGGAGATTGCGGCGTTGGCGATAACGAAGGACCCGCTGACCGATGCGCCGCTGGCGAGCGAGGCATGGGTCGCGGAGGCCTCTCCGGTCGCGCCGATGACCGGAACACCCGCGGCATCGGACCATGCGGTCACGTCGAACGGCCCGGCCGCGCTAAGTCCCTGGTTGTAGACGGTGTAGTTGACCGTCACATTGCTCCCGTCGGAAATGGCACCGCTCACCGCAACGCTCAAATCCGGATCGGAGGTCGTCGTCGAGACTTGAATGTCGAACGTCGTAGCCACCGACGTGGGCGTCACCTGCACGTAGTAGCGTTGCGTTCCCGGCGCAAGGAAGGTCACCGTGTCGACCGCCGCGCCGGCGAGCGACGAACTGCCGACGGAAGCCGTCATCTTCGCGTTCACCGAGCCGATGTTGACGCCTCCCGTATGGGGGGTGAGCCGAACCTGGTAGGCCGTACCCGCGGTGGCGTCGAAGCTGAAATACATCCGTGAGTTATAGGTCGACCCGCTGCGGGCCGTGCCGATCGTCAGATTTCCGGCGTACGCCTCGAGCGTGTAGTTCGATGTGACCGGGGCGGCGTCCTGCACGACGACGTACACCGTTCCGGTGACGCTGGCGATGAAGCTGACCGTATTGATCGGCGTGGTCGCCAAACTGTTCCAGGACATTCCGATCAGACTCCCACCGCTTGCCGGATTGCCGTTGTAGACGGTCAGGATGACGTCGCCCGAGCTGGTGACCGTCGAGACGGTGTACGCGGTATCGGCCACGGCGCTGAACGTGTAGGTTTGCGCAGGTGCGGCAACGGAAACCGCGCCGCCGGCGGGCCCCCCGTTCAGCGTGAACGCGTTGCCTGCGCCACCGCCACCGCCGCCTCCGCCGCAGGCCGCAAGCAGGCCGAGGAACGCCAGCGCGAGAAAGAGGGCGGTTGTTTTGATGCGTTGCATGGTTGAATTTTCCTTGACGACGGCCCACCGAGGACCTGTGTGGATGACCGGAGTACTTGCTTGATACGGTTGATTCTTCTCGCCGCATCGCGCCTCCAGCCGGAGATGCGACGAAGACATTGAAAACGCGCGTGAAATTTTGCGGCGGCGGGTCCCGGGAATACAGGGACTAGTGCTCGTCGGCGCGATCCAAGCGGCGCTTTCATCGCGAATTCGGCCGCGTCGCGCAGTGCGTTGTCGTCTCCGCCAGACACACGATGCGGCTTGAGCGGGATCGCCGTCCTGCGCAGACCGAATGCCCACCGGCGCGCATCGATTGCAGCGCGGCGGTCATTGGCATACCATCTTCGGCCCACAGCGCAGTGCAATCACATATCACGATGTGAGATCGCGCCCTCCGCCGTTATTCATGTGAAAGGATCCCGCCATGCGTGCCACTTACAGGATTCTCATCCTCGGCGCTTCCTACGGTTCGCTCCTCGGAACCAAGCTCGCACTCGCCGGGCATAAGGTTTCGCTCGTCTGCCTCCCGGCCGAGGCCGAACTGATCAACCGCGAAGGCGCCATCGTGCGCATGCCGGTAAAGGGCCGCGAAGGACTGGTTGAAATCAACTCCAAGAAGCTGCCCGGCGAACTCATCGCGGGCGGCACGACCGCCTTCAAGCCCGCCGACTTCGACCTCGTCGCGCTCGCGATGCAGGAGCCGCAGTATCGCTCGCCCGGCGTGCGCGAGTTGCTCGACGCGGTGGCGAGGGCGAAAGTTCCCTGCATGTCGATCATGAACATGCCCCCGCTGCCCTATCTGGCGCGAATTCCGGGCCTCGCGCTCGATGCGTTGCGAAGCTGCTATGCCGATGCCACGGTCTGGGACGGTTTCGATCCGAAACTGATGACCCTGTGCAGTCCGGACCCGCAGGCGTTTCGCCCGCCGGAGGAAAAGGTCAACGTGCTGCAGGTGAGGCTGCCGACCAATTTCAAGTCGGCGCGTTTCGAGTCCGACGCGCATACCGCGATCCTGCGCGCGCTGGAGGCCGACATCGAAGCGGCGCGATTCGACACCGGCACGGAAAAGCTCGAATTGCCGGTCAAGCTCAAGCTGCACGAATCGGTGTTCGTGCCGCTCGCCAAATGGGCCATGCTGATCGCCGGCAACTACCGCTGCGTGACGAAAGACGGCATGCGCCCGATCAGGGAGGCCGTACACAGCGACCTCGAAGCCTCGCGCGCGGTGTACCAATGGGTGGTCAGGCTGTGCGTGTCGCTCGGTGCTTCCGAGAAGGACTTGGTTCCGTTCGACAAGTACGCCGCCGCGGCCAACGGGCTGGCGAGCCCGTCGTCGGCCGCACGCGCGCTGTTCGGCGGCGCGCCGTACATCGAGCGCGTCGATCGCCTGGTGCAGACCATCGCCGCGCAAAAGGGCATGAAGTCCGCCGTGCTCGACGAGGTGGTCGGGCTGGTCGACGCACGACTGGAATTGAATCGCAAGAAGGCGGCCTGATCATTCCCGCGAGGTCAGGCGCGACATTGCGCGATAGCCTGGCCGCCTGCCCCGGGACCTGATGGAAGCCTTCCTCGTCTCGACCGGCATCGTCGCGCTCGCCGAAGTCGGCGACAAGACCCAGCTCCTCGCCTTCCTCCTCGCGGCGAAATTCAGGCGGCCGCTGCCGATCGTGCTCGGGATCCTGGTCGCGACGCTGGCGAATCACGGCCTTGCGGGAGCGCTCGGATCGTGGATCACCCTGTTCGTCGGTCCGCAGACCCTGCGCTGGCTGCTGGGACTTTCGTTCCTCGGCATGGCGATCTGGACCCTGATCCCCGATCGGTTCGAGGCCGACCCGGCGAAGTTCGCGCGCTTGGGCGTGTTCGCCACGACCCTGATCGCCTTCTTTCTCGCCGAGATGGGCGACAAGACCCAGATCGCCACGATCGCGCTCGCGGCCCAGTACCAGGCAGTGTTCGCGGTCGTCGTCGGAACGACCCTCGGCATGATGATCGCCAACGTGCCGGCCGTCCTCCTCGGCGAGCGCATCGCGCAGCGC
>JAOUFA010000423.1 GCA_029858545.1 Betaproteobacteria bacterium | reverse complement strand
CCGCCCTTTACCGACCGCCATGCGCAACTGACGGCAAGGGACGGCTATGCCGCGGCGCGGGCGCTGCATGCGCATCGCCTCGCGCAGGGCTGGCGGCCGGTCGGACGCAAGATCGGCTTCACCAACCGCGGAATCTGGCCGCGCTACGGGGTCGACGAGCCGATCTGGGGCTACGTCTATGACCGTACCGAGGTCATCGCGCACGCCGGCCGCGCGCGGCTGCCGCTCGCCGGACTGGTGCAGCCGCGCATCGAGCCCGAAGTGCTCTTCCGGCTGAAGGCCGCGCCGCCGCGCGCCGCAAAGCCCGAGGCGCTCATCGAGTCGATCGAATGGATCGCGCATTCGCTCGAGATCGTGCAGTGCGTGCATCCGGACTGGCGCTTCAAGCTCGCCGACTGCACCGCGAACAACGCGCTGCACGGCAGGCTGATCGTCGGCGCACCGCTGCCGATCGCCGCATTGCGCGGACTCGCCGAAAACCTGCCGGCGCTGAAGGTCACGCTGCGCAAGGCCGATACCGTCGTCGACCACGGCGTCGGCGCGAATGTGCTCGGCAGCCCGCTGCAAGCGCTCGCCTATCTGGTCGACCTGCTCGCGCACGACGCCGAGGCCGCGCCGCTTTGCGCGGGCGAGATCGTCTCCACCGGTGTCCTCACCGACGCGCACCCAATCGCCCCCGGCGAAACCTGGCGCACCGCGTTCGAAGGCCTGCCCCTTGCCGGGCTCGAAGTGAGCTTCACGTGAGGCGGCCGCTCGAAGGCATCACCGTCGTCGCGCTCGAACAGGTCATCTCCGGGCCCTTCGCGACGCGCCAGCTCGCCGACCTGGGCGCGCGCGTGATCAAGATCGAGCGCCCCGACGGCGGCGATCCCGCGCGCAGCTACGACCGAAGCGTGAAGGGTCTGTCGTCGCACTTCGTCTGGGTGAATCGATCGAAGGAAAGCTTCGCGCTCGACGTGAAGGACACCGCGGCGAAGCGCATTCTCGACGCACTCATCGCGCGCGCCGACGTGTTCGTGCACAACCTCGCCCCCGGCGCGGTCGAACGCCTCGGCCTGGGCGCGGCCGATCTGCGCGGACGCCACCCCGGGCTCATTTGGTGCGGTATTTCAGGCTACGGTCCGGACGGTCCGTACGCGCGGAAAAAGGCCTATGACCTGCTCGTGCAGTGCGAGGCGGGGCTGCTCTCGGTGACCGGCACGCCCGAGGCGCCCGCCAAGGCGGGCATCCCGGTGGCCGATATCGCCGCGGGCATGTACGCGTTCTCCTCGATCCTCGCCGCGCTGCTGCGCCGCGAGCGCGGCGGCGAGGGCGCGACGATCGACGTTACGATGTTCGATTCGCTCGGCGAGTGGATGAGTTTTCCGGCCTACTTCGCGCATTACGGCGGCACCGCACCGACGCGTTCGGGTGCCTATCACGCAACCATCGCCCCCTACGGGCCATTTTCCACCGGCGACGGCGGCACGGTGTTCCTCTCGGTACAGAACGAGCGCGAATGGGCACGTTTCTGCGAGACGGTGCTCGGCCATGCGGCGCTTGCGCGCGAGCCGCGCTTCGCCTCGGGACCGGCGCGCCTAGCGAATCGCGCGGCGCTGCACGCGGAAATCGAGCGCGCCTTCGCGGCGCTCGGTGCGGCGCAGACAATTGCGCGCCTGGAAGCGGCCGGCATCGCCAACGCGCGCCTCAATTCGATGGCGGAATTCTGGGACCATCCGCAGCGCGCGGCGCGCGGCCGCAGCGCATCGGTGGACTCACCGGCAGGCGAAATCGGGATGTTCAAACCGCCCTTCGAACTCGATGGCTGCGAGCCGAGAATGGACGCGGTGCCGGCGCTCGGCGCGCACAGCCGGGCGATCCTCGCCGAGCTGGGCTATGGGCACGAAGAGATCGACGCTTTGGCGGGAAGCGGGGCTATCGGGCAAAGCGGCGGCACCTAGCGCCGCGCAGAACCCGGTGCCGCGCCGGCTTCCCGCGCGGTGTGCGCAGACCCGAGTTCGGCGAAATGCCGTACCGCTTGAGAAAGCGCCACTCCGGGAAGAACGCCCCGGGAAGGCGCGACCGGGCGGAATCCCCCGTCGCGCGTCCTTAGGTCCTCTTTCCCACCTCGATCTTCGCGGCCCGCGCCAATTCGCGATGGATGCGCGCCACGCGCTCGACCTCGCCGCGCGCCGGAAAGCGCTCGTAGAAACCGTCGTCGCGGAACTGCTTGATCATCTCGGTCCACGGCGCGAGCCGCTCTTCCCAGCGCGCAAGCCGTCCGTCTTCATTTTCGCCGTCATCGCGCGCAAGGTCGGCGCACACGCGGATCATCGCCTTGATGGTCACCGGTTTGGTCACCATATAGCCGTCCTTGCCCCAGGCGTCGCCCCACACGCTGCGCGCCGCCTTGAGGAAGTCCTTCACCATCCCGTAGTAGCGCGGCACCTCCTTGGAACTGCCGCCGGCCAGCTGGATCGAACGCCAGCGCCCGCGCACCCAGCGGTGCAGTTCATTGAAGATTTCCGCCTGTAGCACCCATTTGTCACGCTGGCTACGGCCGCCCAGACGATTGATGCGATAGCGCAATGGACTGTCGCCCTCGACATAGAGTCTTTCCACGAGACGCGCGGCGAACTTGCGATCGGGCGCAGCCCACGACACGCGCTCGTACAGGTCGACGAGGTGGCTCTTGTTGATCCGGGTCGGCGTCGAGTTGATGATGACGAACATCTCGGCCGCGAAGTCCTCGCTGCGGCCGTCGAAAATGATGCACGGCACGTTGATGGTCGCCGCATCCGCGGGGCGCTCGTGCAGGTAGAAGTTGAGCGCCGCGAGGCGGTGCTGGCCGTCGATGATCAGGAATTTCGCATTCGGCTCGGAAAGGTGCCCCACCCCACCGTCGCCGTCGGAGCGGAAATTGAGGCGCTCGGAAGTAAACAGCAGCACGGTGCCCGGAATCGGCGGCTGAGTCACCGCGGTTTCATAGAAATTCTTCAACTGGCGCACCTTCGCGCGCGACAGGGTGCGCTGGAAGGCCGCGTCAGTGCGCTCGATACGGGAGATGAATTGCGCGATGTCGTCGTCTTCGGCGATGCGCCCCGGAGCAATCTCCTCCCCCTCGCCATAGAAACGGCTGATAAATCGCACTTTCGCAAGCAGGTCTTTGGCGCGATAACTGGCGAAGTAGAAGATTCCGTCCTTCTGGCGGATCTGCGTCGCTTGCACGGTCATTCCTCCCCTCTTGTTGACTTCACGCTACCGGGACGGAATGACTATACCCGAGGTCGGCCCGGCTTGCCGGAAGGGTGCAGGGGGTATTTGCCCCCCTCACAGCCCCCCCGACTTCGCTTGCACGCCGC
>JAOUFA010000422.1 GCA_029858545.1 Betaproteobacteria bacterium | reverse complement strand
GGTTCGGGATCGAACGCGGCATCCCTGCTGCGCATCGCGAGCGCGACGTGCAACTCCCCGGTGCGCGTGCCGAGCGTATGCACGAGCGACAGGTAGGCGCCGTGCGCGTCCTTCGACGGGCGATCCGCGGCGGTGCGCTGCTGTTCGAGAAAACGCTCCAGGTAATCGACCGTATAGGACCAGCCGTCGCCCTGGTTCACGACGTACGCCTGCAGCACCGCGAGCGCGGTCGTCGCGCCGTCCGCGCCGACGTGCTCGAGCGTGCCGGCGAGCTGCGCGCAATGCCCGAATTGCGCGACTTCGGTGAGAAAGCGACCGAACTCGATCTCCGGATTGACGCCGGGTCTCAGGCGGCGATATCCCTTCAGGAACAGGCGTTCGCCGAGGGTCACGATGGTGTTGCTGCTTTGCGCCGAGGGCCGGCCGACCGGCAGCGCCGCCGGATTCTCGCCTGCGATTTCGGCGAAGCGGCTCGACGCCCTGAAGCGCAGCGTCGCCGACCCGGCCGCGACATCGCGTCCGGCGCCGATCGCCTCGAGCATCGCGCGGCAGAAGAATTCGTCGCCGAACGCGTCGGCGATCACGCCGATGTCGGCCTGCTGGCGGACCTTGGCGAGAGTCACCGGGGCGAGCGCGCGCACGCGCTCCTCTTCGCGCTCTTCCCAGGCGAGCGCGAGCGGCATGAAGTAGGCGGCCGGCTCGACCGGACCTTCGACCTCGAGCAGCGCCAGCATCCAGCTGCGGGCGCCGACCTCCCAGAGCACGTGCGCGGCGAGCCTGGCACGCTGGATCGTTTCGCCCTTGGCCGAGTACCAGCGCTGCGACTCGATAAAGCGCGGCAGAATCGATTGTTCGATCTGCGCGCGAACTTTTTCGGCCATCGCGATGCGCCACGGCACGACGCGCTCGCGGAACAGGCTCGACCAGCCGTCGAACAGAATCACGACCGGCAGGTCCTCGCGCGCGAGGCGCTCCTCGTGCCAGGCCGGCACCTCGACCTCGCCGGGCTGCGCGAGCCGGAACCAGTAGAAACCGCAGGCCGACAGGGTGAGCAGATAGGGCAGATCGCCGATCGGTGGAAACGGGGTGCGGCCGAGCAGCTCGACCGGCACCCGGCCGCGAAAGCGCCTGAGATCGAGCTCGACCGGCTGCGCCGAGCGACCGAGATTCGCGACGCAGAGAATCACCTCATCCTGGTATTCGCGCAGGTAGGCGAGCACCTTGCGGTTGCCCGGCTTGAGGAAACTCAGCCTGCCGCGGCCGAAGGCCTTGCTGGTCGAGCGCACCCCGAGCATGCGACGCATCCAGTTGAGCAGAGACCCCGGCTCGCGATGCTGCGATTCGACGTTGACCGCCTCGTAACCGTAGACCGCGTCCATCACCGGCGGCAGATACAGGCGTTGCGGATCGGCGCGCGAGAATCCCGCGTTGCGGTCCGGGCTCCACTGCATCGGCGTCCTCACGCCGTTGCGGTCGCCCAGGTAGATGTTGTCGCCCATGCCGATTTCGTCGCCGTAGTAGATGATCGGCGAGCCGGGCATCGACAGCAGCAGGCTGTTCATCAGCTTGATGCGCTCGAGGTCGTTCTCCATCAGCGCCGCGAGGCGGCGGCGGATGCCCAGGTTGATCTTCGCACGCGGATCGGCCGCGTACATCCGGTACATGTAGTCGCGTTCCTTGTGAGTCACCATCTCGAGCGTCAGCTCGTCGTGGTTCCTGAGGAAGATCGCCCACTGGCAGCTCTCCGGAATATCCGGGGTCTGCTGCATGATCTCGACCACCGGATGGCGGTCCTCCTGCGCGATCGCCATGTACATGCGCGGCATCAGAGGAAAGTGGTAGGCCATGTGACACTCGTCGCCGTCGCCGAAATACTCGCGCACGTCCTCGGGCCACTGATTGGCCTCGGCGAGCAGCAGTCGGTTCTTGTAGCGGCCATCGAGCGCCGCGCGGATCTGCTTGATCACCGAATGGGTCTCGGGAAGGTTCTCGTTGTTCGTGCCTTCGCGCTCGACGAGGTAGGGAATCGCATCGAGCCGGAATCCGTCCACGCCCATGTCAAGCCAGAAACGCATGGTGCGCAAAATGGCTTTCAGCACCTGCGGATTGTCGAAGTTGAGATCGGGCTGGTGCGAGAAGAAGCGATGCCAGTAGTAGGCCTTCGCCACCGGGTCCCAGGTCCAGTTCGAACTCTCGGTATCGGTGAAGATGATGCGCGTTCCGCTGTACTTCTGGTCGCTGTCGCTCCAGACATAGAAAGCGCGTTTGGGCGAGCCGGCCGGCGCGCGCCGCGCCGCCTGGAACCAGGGATGTGCGTCGGAGGTATGGTTGACCACCAGCTCGGTGATCACCCGCAGGCCGCGCCGGTGCGCCTCGCGCACGAAAACCTTGAAATCGTTTCGCACGCCGTACTGCGGATGAACGTTGTGGTAGTCGGCGACGTCGTAGCCGTCGTCCCGCAGCGGCGACGGATAGAACGGCAAGAGCCAGATCGTATTGACGCCGAGATCCTTGACGTAGTCGAGCTTCGAGGTGAGGCCCTTGAAGTCGCCCAGGCCGTCGTCGTTCGAATCGAAGAAGGCCTTGACGTGCAGTTGGTAGACGACCGCGTCCTTGTACCAGTGCGAGTCGTCGGCAATGCGTGCGTCCAGTGTCTGCGGCAGCGGGTCGAGCGCGGGGTCGTTCACGGCATCCATCGGGTCACAGGAAGTAGTCGAAATCCTGCTCGCGCCTTACGCGACGCCGTACGCGCAGCACGTGCGCCGGCACGCGCGCCGGGTCGAGACTGACGAACGCGCGCGGTCCCTGCCAGAGGAAGCGCGCGCCGGTGAGCAGGTCGTGCATCTGGTAGGGCAGCACCGGATCGATACCGAGCGCCTCCAGGTCGAGTTCGATCCAGCCCGAATGCGGGTGATAGGGATCGAGATTGACGACGCTGACGATCGCATTGTCGTGCTCCGCGTCGATCTTGGCGTAGCAGATGATCTGCTCGTTGTCGGTCTGAAAAAAACGCAGGCTCGCGTCCGATTGCAGCGCGGGGTTTTCACCCCGGATGCGGTTCAGCAGTCCGATCAGTGCGCGCAGGCTGTCCGGGCTTTCGAGGTCCCAGTGTCGCAATTGATACTTTTCCGAATCGAGATATTCCTCGCTGCCCGTCTCGCGCGGCGCGTTTTCCATCAGTTCATAGGCCGGACCGTAGATGCCGTAGCTTGCCGCGAGGGTTGCGGCAAGCACGACGCGCGAGACGAACACCGCGCGCCCGCCGTATTGCAGCGCCTCGGTCAGGATATCGGGCGTGTTCGGCCAGACGTTGGGTCGGAAGAACTCGCGTCCGGGTCCCTGCGTCAGCT
>JAOUFA010000050.1 GCA_029858545.1 Betaproteobacteria bacterium | reverse complement strand
CGGGTCAGGGAAGATAGCGGTCCGAACTGGAGAGTCTGCCGTGTCGCAAGCCGTCATCGCCGGGATCGGCATGATCCCCTTCGCCAAGCCGGGGAAAAGTGAACCCTACCCGGTGATGGGCGCGCACGCCGCCCGGCTCGCGCTCGATGACGCGCGCGTCGACTACGCGCTGGTCGAGCAGGCCTGCGTCGGCTATGTGTACGGCGACTCGACCTGCGGCCAGGCGGCGCTTTACCCGGTGGGGCTCACCGGGATACCGGTGATCAACGTCAACAACAACTGCTCGACCGGTTCGACCGCGCTATACCTGGCGCGCCAGGCGGTCGAGTCGGGCGCGGTGGAATGCGCGCTCGCGCTCGGCTTCGAGCAGATGATCCCCGGCGTGCTGCAACGCCAGTACGAGGACCGGCCGATGCCGCTCGAGGCCTTCTTCGCCGCGGCGCGCGAGATGGAAGGTTTCGACGAGAAAAAAGGCATGGCGCCGCAGATCTTCGGTGCCGCGGCGCGCGACTATCGTCGGCGCTTCGGTCTCGACGAGCGCCGGCTCGCAGCCCTCTCGGTCAAGTCGCGCCGGCACGCGGCGAGGAATCCGTTTGCGCTGTTCAAGGACCCGGTGACCGAGGACGAAGTGCTCGCCTCGCCGATGATCGCCGAACCCCTGACGCGGCTGCAGTGCTGTCCGCCGACCTGCGGCGCGGCGGCGGCGCTCGTGGTGTCGGAGTCCTTCGCGACGCGTCATCGCATCGACGCGCGCGTGCGCATCGCCGCACAGGCGATGACGAGCGACCGTGCGGGATCGTTTCACGAGCACGATCTGCGCAAGACCGTGGGTTTCGAAATGTCGCGCGACGCGGCAAACAAGGTCTACGAACGCGCCGGCATCGGGCCCGAGGCGGTCGACGTGGTCGAGTTGCACGACTGCTTCACGATCAACGAGCTGATTTCCTACGAGGCGCTAGGGCTGGCGCCTGAGGGAGAGGGCGCGAAGCTGATCGCCGACGGCGACAATACCTACGGCGGGAAGTGGGTGGTGAATCCCTCGGGAGGGTTGATTTCCAAGGGGCATCCGCTCGGGGCGACCGGGCTCGCGCAGTGCTTCGAGCTGGTGACGCAGCTGCGCGGGGCGGGGGGGCAGAGGCAGGTTGAGGGAGCGCGCATCGCGTTACAACATAACATCGGGCTGGGCGGGGCTTGCGTGGTGACGATGTATCAGAGGGTTTCAGGTTAGGCACCGTTGCCTGGGCGACGCCGATGCGGGTCGAACGTAGCGGCATTTTTCGCGGCGGACGGAAGGTCGCGAATTTCCGGAGCGTCTAGCAGGTCTTGCGATGGTTTTGTTGTCGGGTGTCGCGGCAATGGACGGAATAGAACCCGCCACGGTGAAGCGGTGGGTACGGTTTCGGCACGACGCGATGACCGAAGCCGCCGGACTCAACGATGACCGCGGTTATCGGCTGAATCAGCGGTAACGCGTTGTGCGGCCGCAATCCTCGCCGGCCAATCGCGATGATCGCGATGCCGGCGATCTCTTCAGGCCGAAACCTGGAGTTCTCAGTCAAATCTTTCCTCGTGAAAATAGAACCCGAAATTGCCGCAATGCCGATGCAATTCCTGCGCAAGCGCCTGCGGACCGCAGTAATACACGTCAACCGCATACCCCGGATGCTGCCGCGCCAGTTCGGCAAACAGGTCGGACCAGTTCGGGCGGCCGGGATTGGTTACCGCATGCAGGCTGGTGAACGGATCGCGTTGATGTTTGACGTGAAATTCTTCGGTGGCAATCTGCATCGCAATATTGGTGAGGTTATGGCTGAAACTGGTGAGGTGGATATACAAGCGGAACTTGTCGCCCAGCACTTCCTCCGCTTGCAAGAGCAGGTCCTGGAACCACTCGTACGACGATTGAGCGCGGTTCAGCCAGTGGAAATACACGATCTGCTCCGGCTTGTCCTTCTGCTTGTCCTTCTTCTTGCGGCCGAGCTTGCTGCGCATCACCAGGCTTCCCAGCGCGCTGGCAAACGGCGTCACGCCGATTCCGCCCGCGATCATCACCGCCACCGGCGAACGGTAGATATTCGAAGTGGGCGCGCCATAGGGACCGTCAATCCAGGCCCTCAGCTTGCCCGGATCGATATCTCGCTTGCGCGACAAATTGTGAAGCGCGCCGCTCCAGTCGCCGTTGTTTCGCACATGCACTTCAAAATGGCTGGCCTCGGGCGAAGCGCTGATCGTGAAAGGATGCCACTCCCATTTGGAGACGACAGGCACACGCAGGCGCAAATAGTCGCCTGGATAGAAACCGAAGCGCGCGGGCTTGGAGAACCGCAGCAATGTCGCTCCATCCGGCAGCGCCTGCATCGCCAGGACCTTCACGCGACGGGTTCTGAAGATGCGGCGGAAGACCCCATCCAGCACAAACAGCATGCCCGGCAGCAACAGCCACATCCAGAAGCGAGGACCGTGCAGCAGGATGACCACGATGAAGGCGCCGTAGAACATATGCGTGCCCGAAAACCGCTCGCGGTTCCTGCCGGACCGGTAGGCTACCCCCCACAGCATCAAGATCAGGATCAGCGACGCCAATACCCCGGTCAGGAATGCCGAGTTCTCCAGGAGCGTTGAAGGCACAACGCTGCTTTTCCAGTAGTTATAGCTATGCGCCGCCGTGTGCAGCAGCGAAGCGATCACGATGAACCAGCCGATGCCGCGGTGCATGTCCGTCAGCGAATCGACCGGCAGCACACGGCCAATGAACAAATGGCGCATGCGCGTCCACAGCGAGCGCGTCACCGGCAGCAGCACCAGCGCGACGTTCAGATTCAGGCAGGCGCCGAAGCCGCGTGCAATCTGCACGGCGGGCGAGGCGCCCATCGCCGCGTAACGGCTGAAGGCGTCGAGGAACAGCAGCGCGTTGGCCGCGATATACGCCGTCACCCAGAAGTTCGCCTGCCAGTTTCCGGCCAGCCATCGCGCCACCCGGGTTCGCGATCCGACCGTCAAGACGCTTCGGGTTCCTTTGCGGGAAGGGCCGGAACCGGGCAGCCAGATATTGGTGAATTGCGCGAAGAGCCGGTCGATCTTCTTGTAATTCCGGATACCCTCGATGAACTCTTCGCAATCCAGCGCGCGTTTACCCGCCTTCTTGAAGTAGCGGAAAAATCCGCCGGACAACTCCGCCATCTCATCCTCTGGCACCTTCAGCGATTGCTCTTCCAGACTCGATTGCAGGATCTGGCCGATTTCCCTGACATCGATGGCGCCGTCGTCATTCAGATCGTATATCGCGAACACCAGTCGAAGACGGCGATCCGTCTTGTCGTCCAGAAGACAGGCGACAAGATCGAAATACTCGGCCTCATCGATAAAGCCGGTGCCATCGGCGTCCACCAGTCGAAACAGCCGCCTGGTGATCAAGGCATTGCGCGACTCAAACGCCTTCTGCCATTCCGCGAGATCGATCAAACGGTCCGCGCCGGCCAACTGGCGAAAGCGTTTGCGTGCGTGCCGTTTCTGAAAGAATCCCAACGAAGTCTTTGCCGCGCGATCTTTCGAAACCATAGTCTTGCCAGTCCTGGAGATTCCCTTGACCTGTGCCGCACGCCAACATATCGGGTCGATGATCGTGGCGCAGTCCTCGGCGCACCCGCGCACGAGGAGTTTCGGGAAGCCGGTCTCGACGCCGCTCTCGACGAGCGAGGCCGGGGTGCCGTTGGTGAAGACAAGGGATAGTCAAACCGATCCGACTCCGGAGTCTGAACAGCTTGCCCGCGCGCGGCAAGCGCGCGTGCGAACGCGCACGGAGCAATCCGCAATGTGAATTAGTTGGCAGTCTCGCGCCGCGACGCGCGCCCGAGCAGGGCGATTGGAGCGGAGTCTAGTGGCAACAATCTCCTCGCAGCGGCTGCCTTCCTTGTAGAGCGAGTTAGGCGGTCAGGGTGCCGGTGCATGTTCCGCTCTCCGGCAAGACGATGGAATTCGATGCGCACGCGAAGTGCGAAGCAGGTTGCTGAAGAAATCAGGACTCCCGGTGTGGCGCCGCACGGCGCCGCGCCGGACTCAGAGCAGTTTGTAGGCGTCGATCAGCACCTGCCTCGCCCTCCGTTCGGCGGTGGCGACGGCAAGCGTGCGATTGAGCCAGGCAAGATGGGGCGCACCCGTCTCGAAACGCATCGCAGTGCGGAAATAGTACTTGCCGGGGGCCACGTCCTCGCCGCGCGCAAGCGCCGCGAGGATCTCGGGCGGGCCGTGGCGATAACCCTGGCTGAGTACTTGCACCAGAGCACCCCGGTCGTCCTTCAGCGCATAGCGCGCGTCGATATCGAGCACGCCGTCCGCGCGCAGGATCTGCCAGTCCGCGCCGGGGAGGACCGTGCCTTTGAAAGACGGACCCTCGAAGGAACCGCCCAGGATCTGCACCACCCGGCGCTCACCGAGCGGGCCGGGGCCCATGGAGACAATCTCGCCGACATCGACGGTGAGGTGGGCGAGAAAATCGAGGCGCGGGGAAGTGTGCATGGGGGCGTTCGGTAAATGTGTTGATTGGGTGGTGGTATTTTGACTGCACGCCGCCTATCTGGGATTGATTGGCACGAAATCGCGGTGCAGCATGGGATATGTGGTTCGGGAGAGCGCGCTAAGGTGATGAATTGTTGGGGGGATGGCGGAAGTGGGGGATTCGGTATTCTAGGGTGAACGCCATTTAGGGCGTTCACCATAAGTTGGGCATCTGAGGAAGAATGCAAATTGGGACGCGAAACAGAATGGGGGTGGAGGGCTAGGCACACAACCTATCTGAAAGGGAGGTTTGGATGGATCAACAGTTTCGCATTCAAATTGAAACAACCGCGGACGAAGCTGAGACTGAGAAGAAAGCTGCAGCTGCCAACACAGCGTACGAGATCAGGTCGATAACACCGTCGCGACGTGGCCCGGATTCACCATTGGTTGAAGCGCGATTTGTCGATCCTGTCACTGTCGTAGCGACCGCGGCGGAATATGCAGATGCCCCACAGCTCGCTCCACCTGACTCGTGGCGCTAACGCGCCACTCGCAGTTGAGCTCACCGTTAGGCGTCACTTACCATGATGAGCGGAGTACGTAGCTGTCCAAACCGCAACGCCCGAACGCTGGGCATTCGGCACCGTCTGACTCTGAAGCCGTTGAGGTGTACTGCATGTGGCGTCGCACTTCGCTGGTCGCCTAGTGCCAGGTGGACGATTGCGATAGTTGAGCAAGCCCTGTTTATTGCCGCAATTGTCGTTGGCTTGCTTTCTCGGCTCACAACGAGGTAAGCATCGCCGCTGCGGATGCCGAAGGACAAAGGAAACCCGCCGGCTACACCAACTCTTTGTTGCGTTTGATGATGATCGAACGGCAGCTATTGGCCGAACTCGTACCTACCACCCTTGGAGCAAAGCAGCCATTCCGGAATCCGCTGACGCACGGCTATTCTGAACAGCCAAGAGTGCCCACTTTCGCCCAGGTCGGGGAGCCTACCTGCGCTCGAACCAGTCGAGCAGTTCGAAGCGCTTTCCCTTGGCGAGGCGAAAGACGCTGAAGTCACCGACGTCCACGGTCAGGATGGAGCGGCAGCCTGCTTTCGCGGCGAGCCAGACGGTCGCGGCATCGGCGAAGTCGATGTCGCGACTTCCGCGACCGCGACCGCGCCGCTACCCCAGCAGCATCCGCCCCAGCCACCACGCGATCGCGGCGATGAACGCCGAGCAGGGAATGGTGAGTATCCAGGCCCAAATGATGTTGCCGGCGACGCCCCAGCGCACCGCCGACACGCCCTGCGTCGAGCCGACCCCGACGATCGCGCCGGTGATGGTGTGGGTGGTGGAAACCGGGATGCCGAGCGCGGTCGCGGCGAACAGCATCACCGCTCCGCCGCCTTCGGCGCAGAAGCCCCCGACCGGGCGCAGCTTGGTGATGCGCTGGCCCATGGTCTTGACGATGCGCCAGCCGCCGAAGGCGGTGCCGAAGGCGATCGTGACGTAACAGGCGATGACGACCCAGATCGGCATTGGATCATTGCTGCTCGCGTAGCCCGCCGCAATCAGCAGCATCCAGATGATGCCCATGGTCTTTTGCGCGTCGTTGCCGCCGTGGCCGAGGCTGTAGGCCGCGGCCGAGGCGAGCTGCAGGCGGCGGAACCATCGGTCGACCCGGGAGGGGGTCGATCGCACGAAGATCCATGAAACCGCCACCATCAGCAGCGCGCCGAACAGAAATCCGACCAGCGGCGAGATGAAGATGAAGGCCACCGTCTTGAGGATCCCCGGCGCGAGCAGCGACCCGGTGCCCGCCTTGGCGACCGCCGCGCCGACCAGCCCGCCGATCAGCGCGTGCGAGGACGACGAGGGAATACCGTAGTACCAGGTGATCAGGTTCCAGGCGATCGCGCCCATCAGCGCGCCGAACACGACGTATTGGTCGACGATGCCCTGGTCGACGATGCCCTTGCCGACGGTAGTCGCGACCTTCAGCTGGAAGATGAATACCGCGATGAAATTGAACAGCGCCGCGAGCAGCACCGCCTGGTGGGGTTTGAGCACGCCGGTCGAGACGACGGTGGCGATCGAGTTCGCCGCGTCGTGAAAACCATTCATGAAATCGAAGGCGAGCGCGATCGCCACCAGCAAAATGACCATTCCCAGACCGATCTGGGCGCCTGCCGCGGCATCCATGGCGTTCAGGAGTTCTCGAGTACGATGCCTTCGATCACGTTCGCCACGTCCTCGCAGCGGTCGGTGATCGATTCGAGCAGGTCGTAGAGCACGCGCATCTTGATCACCTGCTTGAGGTCGTTCTCGTCGCGGAAGAGCTTGCCGAGCGCCGCGCGCATCACCCGGTCGGCGTCGGACTCCAGGCGGTCGATTTCCTCGCAGCACCGCATGATCGCCTCGGGCTGCTTGACGTTGGTGAGCAGCGCAACCGCGGACCGGACGCGTTCGCAGCACATCAGGCAGATTTCGGCGAGTTGCTTGGCTTCCGGCGTGATGCGCCGCAGGTCGTAGAGCAGCACCGATTCGGCGACGTCCTGGATCAGGTCGACGATGTCGTCCATGCTGGTGATCAACTGGTGCATCTGGTCTCGGTCAAAGGGGGTGATGAAGGTGCGGTGCAGTTGGGTGATGGTCTCGTGCGTCACCTTGTCGGCGGCGCGCTCGGCGGCGTCGATGCGCTGCGCGTGGATCTCCAGCTCGCTGAAGCTGGTGATCATCAGCGCGAGCTCGCGCGCGCCCTCGACGATGCGCTCGGCGTGCGCGTTGTAATACTCGAAGAACCGTCCGTCGCGGGGCATCAGGCGTGCGAACATGGGGCGTCCTTCCTTCGGTGGCTGCGGTGACTGCGGTGGCTGGGCGAGGCGGATTGTAATGGCTTTTCCCGGACCGACGGTGGTGAGCGATCTTTCGATGATTGAGAGACAATCCCATGCCGCGAACCGGCGCCGGCGGCGGTGGCGCCCGATTGACACAGACGAGGTAAGGCATGCTTTTCGATTTGCCTGAGGACGTGAAGGCATTCCGGCAGAAGGTGCGGCAGGTCGCGTGCACCGACATCGCGCCGCACGCGGCTGAGACCGACCGCAGCGAGCAGTACCCGTGGCATTGCGTCGCGGTGCTGAAGCGCGAAGGCTTCATGGGCATGACCCTTCCGGTGCAATACGGTGGCCGCGGTGCTTCGTACCTCGAGGCGGTGGTGTTGATCGAGGAGATGGCGAGGGCATGCAGCACGACCGGGCGTATCTGCGTCGAATCGAATATGGGTGCGCTCGGCGCGATCATGCGATACGGCAGCGAGGCGCAAAAGCGCCTGGCGGCGTCGCTGGTCCTGTCGGGAGACAAACCGGCGATTTGCATCACCGAGCCCGATGCCGGGAGCGCGGCGACCGAGATGACCACGCGCGCCGATCGCCGCGGCGATCGATATGTGCTCAACGGCAGGAAGCACTGGATCACCGGCGGTGGCGTGTCGCGGTTGCACCTGATCTTCGCGCGGGTCTTTCACGACGGCAAGGAACAGGGTATCGGCGGATTCATCGTGGTGCGCGATCCGCAGTCGGACGATCCCCAGGGGCTCGTGATCGGCCGGCGCGAACCGGCGATGGGGGTACGCGGGCTGCCCGAGACCGAGCTGCTGTTCCGGGACCTCGAAGTGGCCGAGGAGATGCTCCTGATCCCGCCGCAGGGACTGCGCAAGGGCTTCGCCGGACTGATGGACGCCTACAACGGCCAGCGCGTCGGCGCGGCGACCGTCGCGCTGGGCATCGCCGAGAGCGCCTACGAGCTCGCGCTGGAGCGCGCGCGCGAGCGCCGCCAGTTCGGCCGGCCGATCGCCGAGTTCCAGGGGGTGCAGTGGATGCTGGCTGACATGTCGATCCAGCTCGCCGCCGCCCAGGCGCTGATCTACAAGGCGGCAAGCCGAGCCGGCGAGGGCTTCCCCGACAAGCTCGAGGCGGCGCAGGCGAAGGTGTTCGCGGCCGACACCGCGGTACGCGTCACCAACGATGCGATGCAACTCTTCGGCGCGATGGGCTACTCGCGCAATTTCGCGCTGGAGCGGAAGGTCCGCGATGCGCGCATGTTCCCGATCGCGGGCGGCACCACGCAGATCCTGCGCACGCAGGTGGCGGGCGCGATTCTCGGCATCCGCACGCCGCAAACGCGCGACGGCTATGCGCATCGGGGCGCGGGCGCCGGGCCGGAGTAAGCGGACCGATCGCCGCGCCGGTCAGTCGCGCGTGCCGAGGCCGAGCGCGCGCAGCGCGGCGATGTCTTCGGCGGTGTAGCCCCAGGCGGCGAGCGCCGCCTGCCCCGCCGCGCCGCGCTCGGGGGGCGGGCGCGCGATGCCCGCCGGAGTGCGCGAAAAGCGCGGCGCGGGCGCCGGCTGCTCGATCCCGTCGAGCGAGACGAAACTCCTGCGCGCGAGATGCTGCGGGTGGCGCCGTGCCTCGCCGAACCCGAGTACCGGCGCGAAGCAGGCGTCCGACCCCTCGAATACCTTGCACCACTCGTCGCGCGTCTTGCCGCGAAATGCCGCGGTGAAGTGCGCACGCAGCTCCGGCCAGCGCGCGCGATCGTGCTGCGCGGGAAGCGGCCGCCCGGCGAGCCCCAGGCGCGCGAGCAGCTCCGCATAGAAACGCGCTTCGATCGCGCCGATCGCGACGTATTTGCCGTCGCGCGTTTCGTAGGCGTCGTACCAGGGCGCGCCGCCGTCGAGAATGTTGGCATCGCGCTCCTCGCTCCAGCGGCCGGCGGCGATCAGCCCGGCGAACATCGTCGCAAGGAGCGATGCGCCGTCGATCATCGCCGCATCGACCACCTGTCCGCGTGCCGAGCGCTGCGCCTCGAGCAGCGCGCAAACGATGCCGAAGCCGAGCAGCATGCCGCCGCCGCCGAAATCGCCGATCAGGTTGAGCGGCGGCACCGGCGGCTCGCCCGCGCGCCCGATCGCATTCAACACGCCGGCGAGCGCGATGTAGTTGATGTCGTGCCCGGCGCGCGGCGCGAGCGGACCGTCCTGGCCCCAGCCGGTCATGCGGCCGTAGACGAGGCGCGGATTGCGCGCGAGCGCCTGCTCGGGGCCGAGCCCGAGGCGCTCCATCACGCCGGGCCGGAAGCCTTCGATGAGCGCGTCGGCGCGCTCGATGAGCCGTAGCGCCGCCTGCGCGCCGTTGCCCGACTTGAGGTCGAGGGTCACCGAGCGCTTGCCGCGCATCATCAGGTCGCTGCGGCGTTCGCGCTCCAGTCCCAGGTCGGCCGCGAGCGGGCGATCGACGACCAGCACGTCGGCGCCCATGTCGGCGAGCAGCATGCCGCAGAACGGCGCGGGGCCGATCGCTTCGAACTCGAGGATGTGCAGGCCGGAGAGCGGTCCCATGCGGGCAATGATAGCGGTACTTTGGCAAGGAATCTCCGCGCACCGGGGCGGGTATCGATTTCCCCGCGGCGGGAGCGCGCCAAGGGGCAGGCGCCGACATGGCGCCGACCTATTTGGTTTGGAATTTCTTCGATCTCCGCTTTTGGCGCGGTTGCGCTTTACGCAACCGCGCCAAAAGCGGAGACCCTGGGGGCACCTCTTCGCGGGAGGACCGACACTACGAGTTGGGATTCGCCAGTGTCTGCCGAGTTCCCGCAGTTGCGTACAGTGCAACCGCAGGAAGTCGGGAGATCGATAAGATTCGAAACCAAATGAATCAGCGCGATCCGGGCATCGCCGCGGGTGCGGATCGGCGCTACAACTCCCACGGATAGCCGATGAAGATCGCCGCGCCAACCCCTTCGTTTCCATAGCCGAGGTCGCCGCGAAACACCACCCCCGAGGCGGTGACGATGCGCAATCCCAGGCCGTACACGTCGCGCATGTTCGGGCGACGCAGCAGGTCGTCGCGCCGGTCGGAGGTCACGCCGGTCTCGTAGAAGAGCGCGAGCTGGATCAGGGTGCGCACATCCTTCATGAAGACGAGGTCGAAGGGCCGGCGCTCCTCGGTGAGGTTCCAGCGGAACTCGCTGCCGAAGAAGACGGTGTGCGCGCCCTGGAAGCGTCCCTGCGGGTAGCCGCGCAGGCGATTGAACCCGCCCAGGCCGGTCGCGGTGCCGTAGGTGTTTTGCGCCACCATGCCGGCGATCACCTGATTGCAGAACGCTTGCTGCTGTATATCGATGATCGCGCCGCAATCGAGACCGGATTGCCGTTGCAGCTGGAGCGGGTCGGTCTCGCCCGCCCGCACGACCACCGCGTCCGAGCGCAGCGCGTTGAAGACCCAGGTGCTGCGTGCGCCGAACGGCACATAGGCGGTCGCGTTGGCATCGACCACGTAGTAGGCCGCACCGGCGCCGCGCGCGGGCGATTGCGAACGCGTGAGGTCCAGGCGCACACCGCGCCGCGGGTCGGCGTAGTCGTCGGTCAGATCGAGGCGCGCGCCGAGCCGCGCGGTGTGACCGCGCTCGCGCGGCGCGTTCTGCGCACTGACGATCACGGCGCCGTCCCGGTCGCGGATGCCCTTCAGCCGCGATGCGCCCTGGTACCAGGCGCCGTTGATCTCGAAACGGCGATCAAAAAAGGTCGCCGTGAGGCGCGCGCCCTCGTAGGCGGTATCGCCCAGCTCGAGCAGGCGGTAGTCGTTCTTGTCGCCCTGCATGCCGCGCTGACTGTAGCTCTGGATCGTGACCTTGCTCACCGAGCCGAAGCCGACGTCGAGGATCAGATTGCGCGGCAGCAGGTGGATATCGGCGACGCCGACCGATGCGCCGCCCACGTCGCCGTTGAACACGATGCCGTACACGTCGGTGTAGCTGTCGGCGATATTCATCGCGCCGCCGACCAGGCTCAGACCGGAGCCGATGCCGGGCAGGCTGTAGGGAAAGGGAAACAGCGCATAGCCGAAGTCCTTGACGAACTGCGGTTTGCGGCGCTCGGGGACGCCCGCTTGCGCAGCGTCGTCCTCGGCGTGCGACAGCGGAATGAACACCCATGCTGCACAGGCGGCGAGCAGGCATCGCAGCAGGCCGCGTCGCAGGCCGCGGAGAGTTCGGGTCTCCAAATCCGGCGCGTCCGCTATTTGCCCCGGGTGATCACGTTCAGCGCCGGTGCGCTGCCGTCCTTCGCCTGGCCCGGGTAGAGCGTGAGGTGAGGGTAGGGGATCTCGATGCCGCGCGCGTCGAACGCCGCCTTCAGTCGCTTGAGGAATTCGCGCCGTACGTTCCACTGTTCGAGCGGCTGCACCTTGAGACGACAACGCAGCACGACGGCCGAATCGTCCCAGCGCTCGACGCCGATGATTTCCGTGTCATCGCGGATCTTCGGGCCAAACTGCGGGTCGTCGCGCATCGCCTGGCCGACCTCGCGCATCACGGCGAGCGCTTCGTCGGGATCCTCGCGATAGGCGATGCCCACTTCGATCACCGTCTGCGCGTATTCGCGCGTCAGATTGCTCACGATCGTAATCTCGCCGTTCGGCACGAAGTGGACATGTCCGTTGAAATCGCGCAGCCGGACGTGGCGCAGGGTGATTTCCTCGACCAGACCGCTTTGGCCGGCGATCTGGACCACGTCGCCCTGCCGGATCTGGTCCTCGAGGAGCAGGAAGAAACCGTTGAAGTAGTCCTTAATCAGGCTTTGCGCGCCGAAGCCGATCGCCACGCCTGCCACGCCGGCGGTGGCGAGAATCGGTGCGATCGAGATGCCGAGTTCTCCCAGCACGAGCGTGCCGGCGACGATCACGATGATCACCGCGGCGATGTAGCGGAACACCCGCGCCAGGGTTTCGATGCGACGTGCTTCCTCGCCGTCGCTGCGTTTCGCCATGTAGTGGCGAAACGCACGAATCAGGCGTCTGGAGAGCCGGTGCAGCACCCAGCCGAGCACGAGAATGAGCACGACGCGACCCATCGTCCACGCCATGGCTTGCCAGTGCGGCACGTTCATCAATTCACGAAACCAGTGCGTCAACTCCGTCATGATTCATTCCGATCAACACCCGGCTCCGGCGAACCGGGGTGGCCGGGAAGGATATTCCCGGCCATGGCACCCTGGCGGGCGGCGCCGCGCCGGGGAGGCACGTGTCAGTGCATCCCCAATGCGGCTTCGACATTGCGCACCATCGCCACCAGGCGCGGCCCAATGTCGTCCTCGAGCTGTCCCTTCTTGAGCGTAAAGGCGGGCACGCCGCAGTTGAAGGCGACGATCTCGCCGTCGACGGTGCGGCGCATCGGTACCCCGACCGCGTACACCTCGCGGCGCAGTTCCCCCATCGAGGTGCAGAAGCCGCGACCGCGGATGTCGTCCAGGCTCTTGTCGATCGCCGCGCGGAACTTGCGGTGGCTTTCGGGTTCCTTGACCTTGATCTGGTTGAGCAGCGCTTCGCGCTCTTGCGGCGTGCAGGCGGCGAGAAAGGCACGGCCGACCGCGGCCTGTGCGATCGGCACCGCGGTGCCGATGTCGGGCAGCGTGGTGAGTCCGTTGCCGCTGCGCGTCGATTCGACGTACACCATGCTCAGCCGGTCGCGCATGCCGATCGATACCGAACCGTTGCAGTGATCGGCGAGTTCCTTCATGAAGGGACGCGCCACCTGGCGTACGCTCATCGAAGCGAGCAGCGGATAGCCTATCGAGAGCACCGCCGAGCCGAGTTGATACTTGCCCAGGCGCATGTTGTGGCGCAGATAGCCGAGCTTGGTGAGGGTGTAGGTGAGGCGCGACACCGTCGGCTTGGGAAGGCCCGTGCGTTGCGAAATCTCCTTGTTGCCGAGCAGCGGCTCGATCGGCGTAAAGCAGCGCAGCACATCGAGCCCGCGCGCGAGGGTGGTGGCGAACTGGCGGTCGCCCTCGTGCTCATAGTCAAACCCGCCCGATGCCAGCGCAAGCGTGGCATTGGTCTCCGGTGCCCCCATGAATCCTATCTCCTTGTTCGTGTTGGTGTTGGCAATGGTTATGGCAATGGCTACGGCGGTAGTGGCGGCGCGCACTTGCCGCGCCGCGAAAACTGCAACGTCGGCGTAGTCAACCGGCTGCACCGACGTTTCACGTTTCGATATTCCTTCCGGGACGGTATTGTGTCAACTTAGCAGAATTTGATTTCGCAGGGTGAAACATTCGTGCGCGCGGGGGGCAGAACATGACGCAATCCCTTTTTGACCTTTCCGGCAAGGTGGCTCTCGTCACCGGCTCGACGCGAGGCATCGGCAAATCGGTTGCCGAGGAACTGGCGCGCGCCGGTGCCCGCGTGGCGGTATCGAGCCGCAAGGCGGAGGCCTGCGAGGCGCTGCGCGTGGAATTCGAATCCCGGGGCTGGCCGGTGATCGCACAACCCTGCAACGTATCGCGCCAGGAAGACCTGGTGCGGCTGGTGGAGAGGGTTCAGACCGCCTGGGGAGGCATCGATATCGCGGTGGCGAACGCCGCGGCGAATCCTTATTACGGCCCGCTCGCCGATCTGCCCGACGAGGCCTTCGACAAGGTGTTCGCCAACAACGTGAAAAGCGTGCTGTGGCTCGCCAAGTTGACGCTGCCGGCAATGGCGGCGCGCGGTGGCGGCAGTTTCATCGTCACCGGTTCGATCGCCGGCCTGGTGGCGAATACCGTGATCGGCAGCTACGGTATTTCGAAAGCGGCGAGCCACCATCTGGTGCGCAACCTCGCTGCCGAATGGGGGCCGAAGAAGGTGCGCGTCAACGCCATTGCGCCGGGCCTGATCAGGACCGATTT
>JAOUFA010000421.1 GCA_029858545.1 Betaproteobacteria bacterium | reverse complement strand
CATGCAGCGCGTGATCCTGAAGCACGGCTGCTATCCGTTCGGCAACGCGAAGGCGCGTGCGCTGGTGTGGAACTTCCCGGATGGCGTGCCGCTGCACCGCGAGCCGCTGTACTCGCCGCGCCCGGACATGGTCGACAAGTGGCCGACGCACGACGACCAGAAGAACAAGTGGCGCCTGCCGCTGCTGTTCAAGACCGTGCAGCAGAAGAACAGGGACGCGGTCAAGCAGTTCCCGCTGATCCTCACCAGCGGTCGCCTGGTCGAGTTCGAGGGCGGCGGCGAGGAGACGCGCTCCAATCCCTGGCTCGCCGAGCTGATGCAGGACAACTTCGTCGAGATCAACCCGAAGGCCGCGGTCGACCGGAATATCCGCGACGGCGACTATGTCTGGGTGAGTTCGCCGACGGGTGCGAAGCTCAAGGTGAAAGCGAAGGTCACCGAATGCGTCGGCACCGACACGGTGTTCATCCCGTTCCACTTCTCGGGCTGGTGGCAGGGCCAGGACATGCTGCCCTACTACCCCGAGGGCGCGGCGCCAATCGTGCGCGGCGAAGCGGTGAATACGGCGACCACGTACGGTTACGACATCGTGACGAACATGCAGGAAACCAAGACCACGCTTTGCCAGGTGGCGAAGGCGTAACGCGTCGAGACAGAGAGACTAGGAGACCTCCATGGCCAGAATGAAATTCCTGTGCGACGCGGAACGCTGCATCGAGTGCAACGGTTGCGTCACCGCCTGCAAGAACGAAAATGAAGTTCCCTGGGGCGTCAACCGGCGCCGCGTGGTGACGATCAATGACGGGGTGATCGGCGCCGAGAAGTCGATTTCGGTGGCGTGCATGCACTGCTCGGACGCGCCGTGCATGGCGGTGTGCCCGGTCGATTGCTTCTACCGTACCGACGACGGTGTCGTGTTGCACGACAAGGATCTGTGCATCGGCTGCGGCTACTGCTTCTACGCCTGCCCGTTCGGCGCGCCGCAGTTTCCGCAGGCGGGCGCTTTCGGCCTGCGCGGCAAGATGGACAAGTGCACCTTCTGCGCGGGCGGGCCCGAGGCGGATCGCTCCGACGCGGAGTTCAAGAAGTACGGTCGTAATCGTCTGTCGGAAGGGAAACTGCCGGCCTGCGCCGAGATGTGCTCGACCAAGGCGCTGCTCGGCGGCGACGGCGACGTGATCGCCGACATCTATCGCGAACGCGTCACGCGTCGCGGCAAGGGTCCCGAAGTCTGGGGTTGGGGAACGGCCTATGGCCCGGGCAAGCCCGGCGCCGCGCCGCAAGCGGGAGGAAAATCATGAAACGCCTCGTCGTGATCGTGGCTGCGGCGGCGCTCGCCGCGCTCGGCGGCTGCATGGAAGTTCAGCAGACCGCGACCCCGCAGAAGCAGGGCAAGTACCAGGGCAAGCCCGACACCGCGCCGTGGACCAATGCGCCGCTCGCCTATGGCGATGCGAAGTGGAGCAAGGGCGATCAGGCGGGCTGGGAAAACCAGATCAAGCAGCGCAACGTGGTCCAGAACGAGTACAAACGGATCTACCAGTAGGCGACGCGGGATCAAGCGGGAGAACATGATGAACGACCTATCCAGGCGGTACTGCCTGGCCTTGGCACTGGCGGTGCTCGCTCCGGCGGGATTCGCGCAGACCCAGGCCACCCCTCAGGTGCAGCCCGACGCCGCGGCGCTCGAGCAGCGTCAGCAAGCGCAAACCCAGCCGGGCAACAATGCGCCGGTATGGCGCGAGGTGCATTCCGGCGAACGCAACTACACCAGTGCCCAGGGGCGCGAGGCCGGCGTGCTGATCCAGCCGCAGGCGCGCATCTCCGGGCAGGACAAGTTCTCCACCGCGGGCGAAGCCTGGCGCCAGTTCCGCAACGGGCAGGTGACGTTCTACGGGGGCTGGCTGGTGGTGCTGGTCACGCTCGCTCTCGCGGCCTGGTATTTCGCCAAGGGTCCGATCAAGCTGGGCGACAAGCCCAGCGGCAGGATGGTCGACCGTTTCACCTATGTCGAACGCGTGGCGCACTGGTCGATGGCGATCAGTTTCGTGGTGCTCGGCGTTTCGGGTTTGATCATGTTGTTCGGCAAGTACGTATTGCTGCCGATATTCGGCTATACGCTGTTTAGCTGGATCGCCGCGCTCGGCAAGAACCTGCACAACTTCGTCGGACCGTTCTTCATCGTCTCGACGCTGGTGTTCATCGTGATCTACCTTCGCGACAACCTGCCGAAGGCGAGTGACCTGAACTGGCTCGTCAGGGCCTGGGCCGCGCTGGCGCGCGGCGAACACGTGCCGGCAGGGCGCTTCAACGCCGGCGAAAAGGGATGGTTCTGGTTCGGTGTGGTGGGCCTGAGCATCGTGATGAGCGTGAGCGGCGTGGTGCTGCTGTTCCCGAACTTTGATCAACTGCGCACCACGATGCAGTTCGCGTGGATCTGGCACGCGGGAGCGGCGATGCTGTTCGTCGCGATGGCGCTGTTCCATATCTATCTGGGAACGATCGGCATGGAGGGCGCCTACCAGGCGATGCGCGAGGGAGTGGTCGACGAGACCTGGGCCCGGACGCACCACAGCCTGTGGTACGAGGAGGTGAAGTCGGGCAAGGGCGGCGCGCGCGGCGCGGCATCGGGTGGCGCGGTGCCGGCGGGCGCCCCGCATCGGAAACAGGATTGAGGGGGATAACTTCATGATGATGAAACGTCTGGTGATCGTCGCGGCGTGCGGCGCGCTGCTCGCGCTGGGTTCGATCGGCGCGCAGGCCAAGCTGCCGGCGGGTCCTGCGAAAAGCGATGCCGAAAAGGCTGCCGAGGCGGAAAAGAAGAAGACCGCGGACGCGAAGGAAGCCGCCTTGTTGGGCAAAGCCCAGGACCGCGCGGTCGCCGCGTCCAAGCGAGGCCCCGGCGCGAAGGCGCCGAAGCGAGCGAAGAAGTAAGCCTGCGTACCCGGCGGGGCGGCGATGCGCGGCCTTGCGCTGCTCGCCGCCTGTGCGGGGCTGGCCGGCTGTGCCGGCCTGATCTCTGACGGATCGAGGGCGACGGCCTATCTGCTGCCGACGCGCGGCAACAGCGCCTCGGGCAGCGTCAGCTTCACGCAAAGCCGCGATCGGCTACGCGTGGTTGCCGATCTGAGCGGGCTCAGGCCCGGCCACGAGCACGGCTTTCATATTCACGAGGCGGGCGATTGCGGATCGGGCGACGGCGAGAGTGCCAGGGGCCACTTCAATCCGCACGCGAAGCCCCACGGGCATTACGCGCTTGCCGCGCGCCACGCGGGCGATCTGCCGCCGCTCAGCGCCGATCGGCAGGGGCGCGCGCGGATCGATATCGAACTCGACTTGATCAGCGTGGCGCAGGGG
>JAOUFA010000049.1 GCA_029858545.1 Betaproteobacteria bacterium | reverse complement strand
TTTCGATCTGGTAGATCGCGTCGAGACCGCCGCCCAGGGCTTCCTTGCCTTTGAAACCGATCCGCGAATTGTTTGCGCTCTGTCCCAGCCGCGACTTGATTTCGAGCCCGGTCGGCGCCGCCGACAGCGTGGAAACCGTCGCGCCGGCCGCGGTCGCGCCCGAGCTCGACAGGCTGAACAGCTCGGGATAGACCTTGCCGTAGACCTCGACTTCCGCGAGCGCGCAGGGCGCCGCGAGAATTGCGCTCACCACCAACGTCAGTTTGCCTAGCTTCATTGCAGTTCTCCTCTCCTCGGATTGAACAATCGCGCCCGGACACTCCACCCCGGCGCGGGCCTCGACTGGGCCGTCCCGTTTTTCTGCTCTTACTCGGTTTCCCCTGTTGCGTTCCCTTCGTGTCGCGCCTTCCGCGGGATTCCTCCATACGGAATGCCGTTCCCAACTTCGCGCATAACGACCGCACGCTACCGCTTTGCCTCGAAACCTGTCAAGAAGATTGCGGGCCGTTTTGATGCTGCGACGCGTCGTCACCACGGCGTTGCGTCCGCGCGCTTCGCGCGCCGCGAGCGGCGCTCTGCCGCTAGGCGGCCTTCTGCGGAAGATCGCCCAGTTCGGCCGCATAGGCCTCGTCCATGCGCGGTTTCAAGCCGTGTTCCGCCAGCGCGTCGACAAACCATTTGCGGACCTTCGGCAGCTCGTCGGCGTAGTCGATCTGGTCGCCGCCGATGCGCTTGCTGATCCAGGCCTTCGGAACGCCCTGCGCGTTGCGGATCGCCACGCCCTCGGCCTTGAAGGCGAGATAGCGCGCGGGCGCGGTGCCGGTATTGAAGTGCTGGTGGTACCACATGTTCGGCGGCACGATGAGCGATCCCTCGCGCCAGTCGAAACGCCGCGGCTCCTCGCCTTCCGGCCACATCAGGCTGAAGCCCTCGCCGCTCATCACAATTACGTACGCACCTGGCCCGTGTGCGTGCGCCTTCTTGTAGGTCCCCACCGGAAACTGCGAAATGTGGCTGTTCATGCTTCCCTTGGCCATGCTGAAGCGGATATGGCCGCCGCCCGCGCCGCGCTCCTTCGCCGCGACCAGCGGCAGGTTGATCGCGTCGGCGACGAAATTGGTGTCGAGCAGCAACCCCTTTTGCTCGCCCTTGTTGGCGAAGTAGTCGGGCTCGCCTGAAAATCGGTCCTTGAATTCGTATGCCGTGTTGAATACGAAATTGACGTCGCCGAACGAGTTGAGGATTACCGGCGCGTTGGTGACCGAGACGAATCGCACCGGGTTCTGGCCCGAGCCGTTGAAATGCTGGTGCCAGGCGTTGAGCGGGATCGCGAAGATCGCACCGGCCTTCCACTCGAAGCTGATCTTCCTGCCCGAATCGTTCCACACGCTGGTCGAACCGCGGCCGTCCAGGATGTAGACCATCTCCTCGAATAGCTGGCGTTGCGGCGCGAGCTTTCCGCCCGCCGCGATTTCGCACACATAGGCGTCGTTCGAGGTACGCGAGGCGTCGTGGTTGAGGAACACCCCGCGCCCGCCGCGCCTGGCCCAGGGCTTGAGCTCCACGGTGTGCAGGTTGGGCACGTACATCGCGCCGATGATCTCGAGACCCTCGTCGCGCACCCAGCGCGTGTACGGGGTTTCCTTCTCGGTGGCGAACTTCTTCGCCAAGTCCTCGGAAACAATCGCGTCCTTTTTCATGAATTTCTCCGCTGCCTGTTGTCGTCACCACGCCGTTGCCGGCGCGCATCGCCGCGCCGCATTCAGACGCTCGCCTTCGCCGCGGCGCGCAGCAATTGCTCGACCAGCTCGCCGCTCAATGCCTTGCCGGGGAGGTACTCCGGGGCATCCTCCAGCTGCTCCAGATCGTTCAGGCCGCAGGCCTTGTAGATCCGGTTGATCGCCGAGATCAGCCGCACCGGTCGCTCCGCATCGGCGTTGAAATGCTGGTGGATCGTGTTCGGCGGTATGTAGATCACGTCCCCCGCCTCCCAGTCCCAGCGCTTCACCTCCGCCTGCGGCTTCCAGTGATAGGTGTCGGTGATCTCCACGTCGCAGTCCTGGTGCAGGTCGTAGCCGCGCCCCTCCACCACATACAGGCACTCCTCGGCCAGATGCCGGTGCCGCCCCGAGCGGCTGCCCGGCGGAATGATCTGCATGTACGCGTCCACCGTCTCCATGCGCGTGTTCATGCCTTCGTTCAACAGGTGCTTGAGCAGCCCCTGGCGCGACATCTCCCAGGGCATGTCCTCCGGGTGCACCACCTTCTTTCTCTTCGCATTGCGCACCGGCGCACCCGCGGCATCCTCCAGCAGCCCCTGATACAGCGCCTGATTCGCGCTGCCGCGCCTCCACGCCCTCGATTCATCCCAGGCCATTTGCGTTTCCTTTCGTGCATGCTCCGACCGCGCTCGCCGCCGGAGCTACTGGTCGTGATTGAAGTCGGTCTCGTGATGGCGCGGCACGAATCCGGCGCCCTCGGGGGTGGGTTCGGCGGGGCGCGGAATGACGCTCTTCTGGAACAGCAGGTTCATGAACATGATCAGCGGCTTGGGTTTCAGCACGAGCGCGCGCGCCGGTTTGGTCGCGCTCGCGTTGAAGTGCTGGTGCACGCAGTTCATGTGCACGATCGCCACGTCACCCGCCTTCCAGTCGTAGCGCACGCCGTCGTGGACCTCGTAGCCCTCGCCGTCGAGGATGTAGAACGCCGCCTCGTTCACGTGGCCGTGCTTCTGCGTGCGCCCCCCGGGACCGTACTCCTCCAGGTGCACGTGCAGCGTCTGCGTCAATCCGTCCACCGGCTCGACGAAGTGCTTGCTGAACGACTGCGGCCCGTCATTGAAGAGCAGATCGCGGCCCTTGATGACGCGCGGCATCGCGCGCAGACGCGCAAGTTCGTCCTTCAGGCTGTACTGCCCCTGGATCGCGCGCACGAAGACGCGGTCCTTCTTGCTGCTGTAATGCGATTCCTTGCCCATCTCGAGGACGCCTTCCGTTTACCGACTGCCGCGGAAGATCTCTTCGTACAGCTTGACCCACTTCTGATACTCATCGAGCATCACGCGCGCATCGACGAATTTCATCGGCAGTTTGTTGAGCGGCGTGTCGATCTTCCTGCTGGTCGGCACGAAATTCCGCTTCGCGAGAATCCGCTGCCCCTCCTCGCTGATCTCGAAATCATAGAACAGGACCGCCGCGTGGGGATGCGGCGCACGGCGCGCCACGCCGACGCCGTTGGGCCGCGCGATCGCGTCGCCGATCGCGAACCAGTCGATCGGCGCGCCGCTTTTCTTCAGTTGCTCGGCCTTGTAGTTATATACCGTCAGTGAAAGCGGCACCTCGCCGGATGCGACCAGCTGCGTCAGCAGCGTGTGCCCCTTGCGCACCGAGATGCCGTTCGCCGCGACGATACCGTTGAAGAGTTTCGTGCCCTTTGCTTCGCCGATGTCGCCGAACACCCCGGCCAGCCAATCGGAATCTTCCGCCTCGATTCCCAGCTTGCCCTTCCACTTGGGATCCAGAAGATCGTCCCAGGTCTTGGGCAAATCCTCCTTCTTCACCAGATTCGTGTTGTACGCCTGCACAAAGACGTTGAGCCGCGTGCCGACCCATTCGCCGTGCGGCCGGATCGCCTGCGGAATCAGATCCGCCAGATGCGGGGACTTGACCGCCTGGAGCAGCTTCTCGCGGTGCAACGATTCGAGCTCCGGACCGTTGGTTTCGACGACATCCACCGTGAAGCGATTGCCGCGCGCCTCGGTGACCGCGCGCTGCAATACCTTCTCCGAGCTCGCACGCCAGACGCTTACCTTCACCCCGTACTTCTTCTCGAACGCGGTCACCAGCGGCCCCATGTCGTTCGACTGCGCCGAGGTATAAATGGTCAGCTCGCCTTCCTTGCGCGCGCCGTCGGTCAGTTTCTGCAGGCGGTCCGCCTGGTCGTACGCGGCCACCTCGGTCACCGTCGCCTGGGCAGCGGCCTGCATCGGAAGGGTGATGAGCGCCGCGAGCAACACGGCGAGAGCGGGAACTCTATAGGTGTTCATAGTCGATCCAATCATGGCTGTTCGGTCCATTGAAAATGCGGCATCTCAATCGGATTTCTCGCGGACTTTCTGCCCCTTGAGAAACAAATCGGTCCAGATCCGCTCCCACTTATCCGCCTCATCGAGCGTGATCACGGGGTCGATCATCTCGAACGGAAATTTGTTCAGCTGCGTGTCCACCGCGAGGCTCGACGGAACGCGGTTGCGCGACTTGATGAGGTTCTGCCCCTCGTACGACAACAGGAAATCGGCGAACAGCAACGCCGCGTGCGGCCGCGGCGCGTGCTTTGCGACGGCCACCGCGTTCGGCCGGCCGAAGGTCGGCCTGAGCGGTTTCCACTTGATCGGCGCGCCCTTGACGAGCAGACGCTCGGCGTTGTGATTATAGATCGTCGCCGCGAGCGGAATCTCGCCCGAGGCGACCAGTTCCGCCATCAGGGTGTGGCCCACCCGGACCTGTGGTTTCGCTTCGGCCAGCTTGCGGAAGAAGGCGAGCCCTTTCTGTTCGCCCATCCCCGCGACGGTCGCTGCGAACCAGTCGCTATCTCCCGCCTCGATGCCGATCCGCCCGACCCAGCGTGGATGGAGCAAGTCCTCATAGGAGTTCGGCACCTCGTCGGGCTTCACGAGATTGGTGTTGTAGGCGATCGTGAAGAAGTTGAAGCGGTCGGCGACGTAATGGCGGTGCTTCGGAAACGCCGCCGGAGGAAGATCCTTGAAGTGCGGCGTGTAGAATTCATCGAGCAGTTGCTCGCGGTACATCGCCTCCATTTCAGGACCGTTGACTTCGAAGGCGTCGACCGCATGGCGCCCGGCGCGCGCTTCGGTGACCGAGCGCTGCAACACCTTTTCGCTGCCGGCGCGCCACAGCAGCACCTTGACGCCGTACTTCCTCTCGAAGGCCTCGGTGATCGGCACCGAATCCTTCAGATTGAGCGAAGTGTAGACCGCGACCTGGCCCTCTTTCCTCGCGCCGGCGACGAGCCTTTCCTCACGATCGGCGCCGCGGTACAGGTAGATCGCGGCGTTTGCCGACGCGGCGCCCTGCGCCCGTGCCACCGCCGCCGGCATCGCCGCGCCGGCGAGCACCGCCGCCAGCAGGCGCCTGCGCCGTGAATCGAATTCAATGTTGCGCGCCATTTCACGTCCTCCCCAGTGAGCACCGGACTGCGCCATTTCGCGTCGGGAGCGAAACGCGGCGGCAGGGACGCCGCCCCGCCGTCAAGCTGTCAAACCCGCGCGGACCGCGGAACGGACTCAGGCGCGCTGCCGATGCGCAGCGCCGCCCGAGCGCGGCCTGAGGCTCAGAACCGGTACGAAAGGCCGGCGGCGAGGATCTGAAGGTCGGCTCCCGCCGCCGGGTCCACGTCGGACGTGTTGAAGACCGCCGACGTTCCATTGGTAACCCGCGAAAGGAACGCGAACGCCATCGTGTTCTTGTTGAAATCGTACGCGGTGCCGAGCGAAATCTGCGTTCCGTCGAGCCCGGTCGCGTCGCACGCGGCGCCACCGCCGCGTTCGCAGGTTCCGGCCTGTGCTTTCAGGAAGTGAAACGCGGCGCGCCAGTTCCCCGCCAGGCGGCTTTCCATGCCGAGCGAATACGCGGTGTTCTTGTACGACTTGAATCTCCCCGCCGCGATCGGATCCTCGGTGTAGTTCTTCTGGATCACGTTGACTTCGACCTGATGGCCGCCGAATTTGTACTTGACCGACGCCTGCATCGCGGTGTCCTTCGAGCTCGCGCCCGAGGCCGCGCCGTTGTTGCGCAGCGCCGCCCCGACGTTCCTCGACCCGGCGAAAAAGTTGTCGTGCGACTCGTACGCCAGCCCGACGTACAGCGGGCCCTTGTCGTACCAGACCCCCATCGACAACGCCGTCGGAATCTTGTCGTTGGTGGCCGAGATGGCTTCATCGGTCGACCACTGCACCGCGGCCGCCACGCCGTTCATATCCGGCGTTTCGTAGTCCACCGAATTCCTGCGCCGCAGGTGGAAGCTGGAGGACGAGCTCGTGCCGAACCCGACCTTGCGCATGATGGTGCTGGTCGAGACGAAGTTGCCGCTGCTGATGCCGAAGAAGCTGAGGCTGTCGTTGGTGCGCTTGAACGGCGTATCGTTGATGCCGATCATCAGGGTGCCGGCCGCCGAGGTGAGGCCGACGAAGCTGTTGCGGGTCGCCAGCGCGGTCCCGGTGCCATCGTCCGTGTTGACCTGCGTTTCGATCTGGTAGATCGCGTCGAGACCGCCGCCCAGGGCTTCCTTGCCTTTGAAACCGATCCGCGAATTGTTTGCGCTCTGTCCCAGCCGCGACTTGATTTCGAGCCCGGTCGGCGCCGCCGACAGCGTGGAAACCGTCGCGCCGGCCGCGGTCGCGCCCGAGCTCGACAGGCTGAACAGCTCGGGATAGACCTTGCCGTAGACCTCGACTTCCGCGAGCGCGCAGGGCGCCGCGAGAATTGCGCTCACCACCAACGTCAGTTTGCCTAGCTTCATTGCAGTTCTCCTCTCCTCGGATTGAACAATCGCGCCCGGACACTCCACCCCGGCGCGGGCCTCGACTGGGCCGTCCCGTTTTTCTGCTCTTACTCGGTTTCCCCTGTTGCGTTCCCTTCGTGTCGCGCCTTCCGCGGGATTCCTCCATACGGAATGCCGTTCCCAACTTCGCGCATAACGACCGCACGCTACCGCTTTGCCTCGAAACCTGTCAAGAAGATTGCGGGCCGTTTTGATGCTGCGACGCGTCGTCACCACGGCGTTGCGTCCGCGCGCTTCGCGCGCCGCGAGCGGCGCTCTGCCGCTAGGCGGCCTTCTGCGGAAGATCGCCCAGTTCGGCCGCATAGGCCTCGTCCATGCGCGGTTTCAAGCCGTGTTCCGCCAGCGCGTCGACAAACCATTTGCGGACCTTCGGCAGCTCGTCGGCGTAGTCGATCTGGTCGCCGCCGATGCGCTTGCTGATCCAGGCCTTCGGAACGCCCTGCGCGTTGCGGATCGCCACGCCCTCGGCCTTGAAGGCGAGATAGCGCGCGGGCGCGGTGCCGGTATTGAAGTGCTGGTGGTACCACATGTTCGGCGGCACGATGAGCGATCCCTCGCGCCAGTCGAAACGCCGCGGCTCCTCGCCTTCCGGCCACATCAGGCTGAAGCCCTCGCCGCTCATCACAATTACGTACGCACCTGGCCCGTGTGCGTGCGCCTTCTTGTAGGTCCCCACCGGAAACTGCGAAATGTGGCTGTTCATGCTTCCCTTGGCCATGCTGAAGCGGATATGGCCGCCGCCCGCGCCGCGCTCCTTCGCCGCGACCAGCGGCAGGTTGATCGCGTCGGCGACGAAATTGGTGTCGAGCAGCAACCCCTTTTGCTCGCCCTTGTTGGCGAAGTAGTCGGGCTCGCCTGAAAATCGGTCCTTGAATTCGTATGCCGTGTTGAATACGAAATTGACGTCGCCGAACGAGTTGAGGATTACCGGCGCGTTGGTGACCGAGACGAATCGCACCGGGTTCTGGCCCGAGCCGTTGAAATGCTGGTGCCAGGCGTTGAGCGGGATCGCGAAGATCGCACCGGCCTTCCACTCGAAGCTGATCTTCCTGCCCGAATCGTTCCACACGCTGGTCGAACCGCGGCCGTCCAGGATGTAGACCATCTCCTCGAATAGCTGGCGTTGCGGCGCGAGCTTTCCGCCCGCCGCGATTTCGCACACATAGGCGTCGTTCGAGGTACGCGAGGCGTCGTGGTTGAGGAACACCCCGCGCCCGCCGCGCCTGGCCCAGGGCTTGAGCTCCACGGTGTGCAGGTTGGGCACGTACATCGCGCCGATGATCTCGAGACCCTCGTCGCGCACCCAGCGCGTGTACGGGGTTTCCTTCTCGGTGGCGAACTTCTTCGCCAAGTCCTCGGAAACAATCGCGTCCTTTTTCATGAATTTCTCCGCTGCCTGTTGTCGTCACCACGCCGTTGCCGGCGCGCATCGCCGCGCCGCATTCAGACGCTCGCCTTCGCCGCGGCGCGCAGCAATTGCTCGACCAGCTCGCCGCTCAATGCCTTGCCGGGGAGGTACTCCGGGGCATCCTCCAGCTGCTCCAGATCGTTCAGGCCGCAGGCCTTGTAGATCCGGTTGATCGCCGAGATCAGCCGCACCGGTCGCTCCGCATCGGCGTTGAAATGCTGGTGGATCGTGTTCGGCGGTATGTAGATCACGTCCCCCGCCTCCCAGTCCCAGCGCTTCACCTCCGCCTGCGGCTTCCAGTGATAGGTGTCGGTGATCTCCACGTCGCAGTCCTGGTGCAGGTCGTAGCCGCGCCCCTCCACCACATACAGGCACTCCTCGGCCAGATGCCGGTGCCGCCCCGAGCGGCTGCCCGGCGGAATGATCTGCATGTACGCGTCCACCGTCTCCATGCGCGTGTTCATGCCTTCGTTCAACAGGTGCTTGAGCAGCCCCTGGCGCGACATCTCCCAGGGCATGTCCTCCGGGTGCACCACCTTCTTTCTCTTCGCATTGCGCACCGGCGCACCCGCGGCATCCTCCAGCAGCCCCTGATACAGCGCCTGATTCGCGCTGCCGCGCCTCCACGCCCTCGATTCATCCCAGGCCATTTGCGTTTCCTTTCCTGCGCGATGCCGCGCGGCTATCCACCTCACTCGCCATGATTGAAGTCCTGCTCACGCTCGCGCACCCGGAACCCCTCGGCGCCGGGCGCGGGCTCGGTCGGCCGCGGCTCGACCTGCTGCTGGAAGAGCATGTTCATGAACATATACATCGGTTTGGTCTTGATCACCAGCGCGCGCGCCGGTTTGCTCGCGCTCGCGTTGAAGTGCTGATGCACGCAGTTGTTGTGCACGATCGCCACGTCACCCGCCTTCCAGTCGTAGCGCACGCCGTCGTGGACCTCGTAGCCCTCGCCGTCAAGGATGTAGAACGCCGCCTCGTTCACGTGGCCGTGCTTCTGCGACTTGCCGCCCGGCCCATACTCCTCGAGATGGAGGTGGAACATCTGCGAGATGCCGTCTTTCGGTTCCACGTAGTGACGGCTGTACGCCTGCGGCCCGTCGTTGAACTTGATTTCGCTGCCCTTGCGCACGCGCGGCATCGAGCGCAGGCGCGCGAGTTCCTCCTTCAGGCTGTACTGGCCCTGGATCGCGCGTACGAAAATGCGGTCCTTCTTGCTGTGGTAATGCGATTCGATTCCCATCTGCCGCCTCCCATCGATGCGCCGCGCCGACCCCGGTACGCGGCCGGTTATCGTCCGTAAGATTCGAGTTTGTAGCGCCGCGGCTTCAGCGCGCGGCAGATCTCCCGGTTCACGCCGGCCTGCGGCAGCGCGATGCCCGCCTCCGCCGCCATCTCCGCGACGATCGCCATGTCGTCCTCGGCCCAGGCCATCGTCTGCGTTCCCCATTTCTCGAGCGGCCCGTTGGCGCAACTCGAGATCAGCAACGCCTTGCGCAGCGCGTCGATATCGGCGCCGTAGTGCTTCGCCAGTGCGAGTCCCTCGTGGTCGGCGACCAGACAGGCCCAGAGAATGAGGTTGTTGACCGCCTTGGCCACCTGCGCCGTCCCGACGCCACCGGTGTGCACCACATCGGCCGAATAGGCGCGCAGCACGGGGGTCAGCCGCTCGACCACCTCGGCGCTGCCGCCCACGAAGGAGAGCAGCGTGCCCAGGTCGGCCGCCTCGCCGCCGCGGCACACGGTCGAATCGACCACATGCAGCCCCGCGGCACCGCACTCAAGCGCGAGATCCTGCACCGTCTTCGGGTGAACGGTGCTTAGAATGGCGATGATCGTTCCGGGCTTCGCCTTGCGCAACGCCCCCCCGTCGGACAGCAAGGTCCGTACCTCGCTGTCGTAGCCGACGCACACGAGGATCGCCTCGCTCGCCGCGGCAAGCGAGGCGGGATCGGCCGCCCAGCGCGCCCCGCATTGTGTCACCGCGTCTTTGCGCGCCGCGTCGACGTCGCAGGCCAGCGTCGCCCAGCCCTTGCGTGCCAGGTGGCCGATGATGGGGGTTCCCATCCGGCCCGCGCCGATCACTCCCACGGTTTGCTTGGTCGTCATATTCTGTCTGCCCATCGGTTCCGGTAGTTATCTTTTTTGCGTGATCGTGTCGATGAGCGCCGGCTGTCCGGCCTTGACGCGCGCGACGGCGCGCGCCAGCGCTCCCGCGATATCGCCCGGATGTTCGATCGGGCCTTCGGCATGCCAGCCCATCGATCTTGCGAGGGTCGCGAAATCGGGTGCCGGATCGTCGAGATCCATGCCGATGTGGGCGCGCTCCACCGGCGTGCCGCGCAGGCGCGCCATGCGGATCTGGTGCTCCCAGTCGTTGAAATAGGCGCGGTTGTTGTACATGACGACGAGCATCGGGATGCGATGCTTGGCGGCGACCCACAAGGCACCCGCATCGAACATCAGGTCGCCGTCGGGTTGCATATCGACGACGAGCCGGCCGGCTTCGCGATGCGCGAGTGCGACACCGAGCGAGATGCCGAACTGCGTCGCGGTGCCGAGCGATTTTCCCGCATGCCGGTAAGGACGGTCGAAATCCCACAGCTTGCGCGTCCAGTCCTCGAGCGTTCCTGCGCTCAGCACCCAGTCCTCGCCCCGGATCGCCTCCCATACCTCGCTCGCGAGTCGCGGCAGCGTGATCGGACTCGCGTCCCAGTCCTGCTTCGCCTCCTGCGCCCACTTCGCGCGCAGCGCGTGGTGGCGCTGCGCGGTGGCGTCTGACCGTGACTTGACGCGCGAGGCGAGCGTCGCGTCGTTGCGCACCCGCTCGGCGAGCAGGTTCGTCAGCGCCGGTACTGCAAGCATGGTATCGGCGAGAATTCGCTGCTCCGCATACAGCAGTCGCTGGTAGTCCATCGCCCAGGCCGAGATATTGAGGTCGCCGAAACCGATGTCGATCCAGCGGCAATCGGGCGGCAGCAGCGACACCAGTTCGCGTGTCGCGCTGGTGAGCGCGGTCGTCGGGCGCTCCCAGTCGCGTACGTCGAGCCCGAGCACCAGGTCCGCGTCGCGGAAGATGTCCTTCGACATGCTGAGGTTGAGCGGATGGCATCCCGGAAAATTCAGGCGCAGGTTGAGGTCATAGACCGGCGCGCCGAGCGTTTCGGCCAGCCGGACCAGCGCGTCGAACCCCTGCGGCTCGCGCCCGACGTACTCCGCGAGGATCACCGGCCGCTTCGCTTCGGCCAGCATGTCCGCAACGCGCGCGAGCGCCCCGGGATCGGGCGCGATGCGCGTCGGCACCGCCATGAAGCGCTCCGGAGGCAGCGCAATGTCGCGCTCGAGTTTCTGTTCCTGCAGCCACGCGTCGTAGCACATGTAGATCGGCCCGCGCGGCTCGGTCATCATCACCGAATAGGCGCGCGCGAAGGCCTCGGGCACGCCGTCGATCGACGTCGGCTGGTAGTCCCATTTGGTGTACTCGCGGATCGCCGCGCCCTGCGACTGCGCCGAGTGGATCCAGTCGATTTTCGGTCGCCGCCGGGATTCGTCCATCGGACCGGTGGCGCCGATGATGAAGATCGGAGCGCGGTCGATATACGCGTAATACACCGCCATGTTCGAGTGCAGCAGGCCGACCAGGTTGTGCACGATCGCGACCATCGGTTTGCCGCTCGCCTTGGCGAAGCCGTGCGCGATCTGCACCGCGGTCTCCTCATGCTGGCACAGCATCATCACCGGCCGGTCGCCGCCGTAGTTGACGATCGAATCGTGCAGCCCGCGATAGCTCGCGCCCGGATTGAGCGCGGCGTACGGCAGTCCGTACCGGTGCAGGAGATCGACGATGAGATCGGACGCCCAGCGCTCCTGCGGCCGGGCCGCTGCCGGCGTTGCCGCCGGCCGGGCGACCCCGGCGTAGTTCTCGTCTTTGGCGGACATGCGCGCGCGGCGTCCTCGATCAGCCTGTCGTGGCGTGGCCCGAGCCGCGGATCGCGACGCTCTTTTCCGCGCTGACGCTCGCCCAGATCGAATTGCCGATCGGGGTGCGCAACGACGGGTGCACCCGCGCCAGCATCACGCGATCGCCGATCTTCACCTGGAAATCGAGGAAGTCCCCGAGGAATACCTTCTGGTCGACGCGGCCCTGCCAGACGTTGCCGCCTTCGGGCTTCTGCTCGGTGAGTTCGACGTCCTCGGGCCGGATCGACAGCGTGACCGCGTCGCCGACTTTGAGCGGATCGACCGATACCGAGTGCATCAGCCCGATTCCGGTTCGCACCACGTACCCCTGCTCCCCGGACGCACGGGATTCGACGGTTCCTTCGAGCAGGTTGGTCAGGCCGACGAAATCGGCGACAAACCGGTTGCGCGGGCGCTCATAGATATCGCGCGGGCTGCCGATCTGCTGAATGCGCCCCTCGTTCATCACCGCGATCTGGTGCGACAGCGCGAGCGCTTCGCTTTGATCGTGGGTGACGTACACCGTCGTGATCCTCAACTCGCGCTGCAGGCGTTTCAACTCGAAGCGCATCGCCTCGCGCAGCTTGGCGTCGAGGTTCGAGAGCGGCTCGTCGAGCAGCAGCAGTTTCGGGGCCATCACCAGCGCGCGCGCGAGCGCAAGGCGCTGCTGCTGTCCGCCCGAGAGCTTGGTTGCCTCGCGATCGCGCAGTTGATCGAGCTGAACCGCCTTCAGCACGCGCATCACGCGTTCCTCGATCTCGCCCTTGTTCAGCCCGGCGCGGCCGACATGCAGCGGAAACGCCGCATTCCCGAATACGTCCATGTGCGGCCAGATCGCGTACGACTGGAACACCATTCCGAATCCGCGCCGGTTCGGCGGCACAAACACGCCCTTTTGCGAGGAATAGAACACCGCACCCGCCACGGTGATGTCGCCCGACTGCGGCCGCTCGAGACCGGCGATCGAACGCAGCGTCGTGGTCTTGCCGCAGCCACTCGGTCCGAGCAGCGTGAAGAAATGGCCTTCGGGAACCTCGAAGCTCACGTCCTGCGCGGCCTTGACCGGCTGCCCCAGTTCATTGGTGTATTCGGTGAACAGCGCATTGACACTAAGCACGATCAATCCCTTCGCACGCGGGTGCCGCCATCATGCAGTCGGGACACTCGCCCCGGGCCGGTCGCGGCGTCATTGTTTGATTCCGAATTTCGCGCCGAGCGCCTGTGCGAGCATCACCAGCGCAAACAGCATCAGGATGAAGAGCACCCCGAGCGCCGACAGTTCGACATACTGACCGTTTTCCCACAGTTCCCAGATGATGATGGAAATGACCTCGGTGCCGGGGCTGTAGAGCAGGATCGAACTCGACAGCTCGCGGATCGACACGATCATGATGTAGATCCAGCCCGCGAGCAGTCCCGGCTTGAGCAGCGGCAGGATGATGCGCACGAACGTGGCGCCCCAGGTGGCGCCGCTCATCGCCGCCGATTCCTCGAGGTCCTTGTGGATCTGCAGCATCGAGGTCGTGTTGTAGCGCAGGCCATACGGCATGAAGCGCGTGACGTACGCGATGAACATGATCCACATCGTCCCGTACACGCCGATGTCCACGTTCAGGTAGAAGATCATGATCGCCAGGCCGAGCACCAGCCCCGGAAAGACCATCGGCAGCGAAGCGACGTTGTCGAGCAGCCAGCGCCCCGGCAGCTTGGTCTTCACCACGATCCAGCAGATCACCGAGGTGATCAGCATGATCAGCGTCGCGCTGCCGAAAGAAAGCAGCAGGCTGTTCCACACCGAGCGCAGCAGGTTGGGGTAGGTCAGGATGAAACGGTAGGGGTCGAGCGTCAGGTTCTGCAATGCCTGCCACGACGGCACCGAATAGAACCGCTGGAACGACGACCAGAGCAGCACCGCGAAGGGCAACGCGACGATGAGCAGGAAGTAGACGATGAACAACGCCGCCGCGACCCAGCGCAACGCACCGAGATCGATCGGCCGCGGGCGGAACCCCTTGCCGGTCATGGTCGCATATTTGGAGCCGCTCGCCGACAACCGCGACACGAAGTACACGCCGATCGTCGTGATGACGAGAAGGGTCACCGCGTACGCGGACGCGAGTCCGATCTGACTGGGATAGCGGTGCACGGCCTGGTAGATCGACGAAGTGAAGACCTGTATGCCAACCGGCAGCCCGAGCAGCGCGGGAACCTCGAACGATTCGATGGCGCGCACGAACAAGATCAGGATCGTCGCGAGGATCGCCGGC
>JAOUFA010000420.1 GCA_029858545.1 Betaproteobacteria bacterium | reverse complement strand
GTCCTCGCTGGTGCAGCGCCGCAGTGCGCCTTGCAGGAGCGTTTGCACCCCGGCGGCCTCCGCAACGGGGGTGCCCTCGATCTCCAGGTAATGCACGATGGTGCCGATTCGCGACAGGGCGGTGTTCTTTTCCAGATCGAAGCGCGGCAGCAGTTCCTCGAAGGTGACGCGCGTGCCGGTGTTGCCGAAATGCGCGCCATCGAAGGCGAAACCGACAGCCTGTGCCGGTAGCGATTGCGATTTGTCGAGCCAGATGAGGGCAGCCTCGGGGTCGATAAAGCGCCGGATCAGCCATGCACTGGCGAGCCGGTCAGCCCAAAGAGGCTTGCGGGTGGCCCAGGTGCGGCCGAGGAGACGGTCGCCGGGAGTGAGTTCCGCCCGGCGCTGGGTGGGGAAAAGGAGTTTGCGTACTTCGGCCTCGGCTTCGTTCAGCGACTTTTCGGCCCGTTTGCGAATTTCGGTGGGGAAGAAATCGAGCGCGCAGATCATCTCTAGTTCGTTGCGCTGCTTGTGCAGCACCCGAAAGATCGATCCGGGGTCGGTCACCCCGAAGCCGATCTTGAGGCTATCGACCACCTTGATCAGCTTTTCGTACCGAGCCGAACGGTCGAAGAGCGCCCGATAGGCGTCCTGCTGGGCCGGAGACATCGCCGACGCCTTGAGGACGTGAGCAGAGCCGGTGCTCTTGCCCAGATGCTCGGCAAGATGCTCCAGCGCCTGACGGCTGGCCGGACTGTCGGGAAGCAAGAATGCCCCTTCGCGCAGCACCGCGGCCCCCAGCGATTCGAGCATCCGCAGCACGCGCATGCGCACAGCCGGGTCGTCGGTCGGCAAAACGGCGATCAGTAATAGCCAGTCCGGGGCGCCGGCCGCGGTCGATTGGGAAACGAGAGGTGATTTCAATATCGCGCTCGATGGGGAGGGTCTTAATCTCGGACAGAGGACCGTAATGGGTATTTTCCTTGTTCGGCCATGGAGATGCAAACCCACCGGCAGACGCCTTCCTCCAGTCGTGAAAGCTCGCTATTCGAGCACCCTCCTGAGGACGCATAAGCGCGCCGGATCAGGGGCACTTATTTTTCAATCAAATTCTCCGCTTTGTTCTTTCTTTCGCGCCCTCTGAGAATAGCCGACTAGGCTCGAATACGTCGCAAGTCTTCATCCCAAGGTCAAATAGACATGCCAGGTCTTGTTTCACCCCATGGCGGCGGAGCGCTCAAGCCGCTCGCGCTGCAGGGGGCTGCACTCGCCGCTGAGATAAAGCGCGCCCTTTCGCTACCTGGACTGCGCGTCAGTTCGCGTGAAAAGGGCGACCTGATCATGCTGGGGATCGGCGGGTTCACGCCGTTGGACGGATTCATGACGCACGCCGACTGGCGTGGTGTCTGCGACCACTATCGCACGGCAGCAGGGTTGTTCTGGCCGATTCCAATCACCCTTTCGGTCGATGCGGCGAGCGCGGATTCGATTGCCGTGGGGGCCGAAGTCGCACTGCTCGACCCCGATGATGGTGCGCCGCTTGCGACGATGCGCGTTACGGAGAAATACGGCATCGACAAGGCGCACGAATGCGATGCGGTGTTTCGCACCACCGATACCGAGCATCCGGGCGTGCAGATGGTGATGGCTCAGGGTGAGGTCAATCTCGCGGGTCCGGTGAAGGTCTTGTCCGACGGCGGCTTCAAGGAAAAGTACGGCGCGTTGTTCATGACGCCGGCCGAGACACGCGCCGAGTTCGAACGCCTGGGCTGGTCGCGTGTGGCCGCCTTCCAGACTCGCAATCCGATGCACCGCTCGCACGAGTATCTTGCCAAAGTGGCGATCGAGATTTGCGACGGCGTACTGGTGCACTCGCTGCTCGGCAATCTCAAGCCGGGCGATATCCCGGCCGATGTGCGCACGCAGGCGATCGGGGTGCTGATCGATGGCTACTTCCGTCCGGGCACGGTGGTTCAGGCCGGCTACCCGCTCGACATGCGCTACGCGGGGCCGCGCGAGGCGCTGCTGCACGCGTTGTTTCGCCAGAACTACGGCTGCTCGCATCAGATCGTCGGCCGCGATCACGCCGGCGTCGGCAGCTATTACGGCCCGTTCGATGCGCACCATATCTTCGACGAGATTCCCAAGGGCGCGCTCGAGACCCAGCCGCTCAAGATCGACTGGACCTTCTGGTGCTACCGCTGCGGCGGCATGGCCTCGGCGCGCACCTGCCCGCACGACGACAAGGATCGCCTGTTGGTGTCGGGCACCAAGTTGAGGAAGTGGCTGTCCGAAGGCGCCGAAGTGCCGCCTGAATTCTCGCGCGCCGAAGTGCTGGAAATATTGCGAGCGTACTATGCGTCGCTCGACGCGAGCGAAAAAGTGGAAGTGAAACTGAGCGGGCATTCGGCCCGATAAGAATGCGCTGAACCCAGCAGTGGTAGTTCAATGGATTTTTACAAGGAGAACCAGCAATGCCGACTTATGTTCGTACCGACAAGTGCGACGGCTGCAAGGGCCAGGACAAGACCGCTTGCATGTATATCTGCCCGCACGACCTGATGTTGCTCGACAAGGACGGTTCGCAGACCGGGCACGCGATGAAGGCATTCAATCAGGAACCCGAGCAGTGCTGGGAATGCTATTCCTGCGTGAAGATCTGCCCGCAAAATGCGATTGAGGTGCGCCACTACGCCGACGTGGTACCGCTCGGCGCGCAGGTGCAGCCGTTGCGCGGCAGCGACTCGATCATGTGGACGATCAAGTTCAGGAACGGCAACGTGAAGCGCTTCAAGTTCCCGATCCGCACCACTGCCGAGGGTTCGATCGATCCCTACGCCGGAAAGCCGAAGGCCGAGATGGCCGAGATCGAACGGCACGATCTGCTGTTCACCAAGGCGACCCACAAGGGCGACCGCAGCCAGTTTGTGGCCGGTTGAACCTGAAACGGAACAGGAAAGGAATACGACATGGCTGAATACGGTTTCGGCAATCCGGAAGTCATCGAGGAGGAAGTAGACATCCTCCTCATCGGCGGCGGCATGGCCGCCTGCGGCGCGGCCTTCGAGGTCGAACGCTGGGCCGAGGGCACAGGTCTCAAGATCAAGATGGTCGACAAGGCGGCGGTGTCGCGCTCGGGCGCGGTCGCGCAGGGTTTGTCGGCGATCAACACCTACATGGGAGAAAACGATCCCTCCGACTACGTGCGCTATGTGAGAAACGACCTCATGGGCATCACGCGCGAAGACCTGGTCTACGACGTCGGTCGTCACGTCGACGATTCGGTGCACAATTTCGAGGAGTGGGGCCTGCCGGTGTGGAAGCAGCCCGGCGACGAGGACAAGACCCTGCGTCAGGGCGGCAAGCCGGTGCGCTCGGGCCGCTGGCAGA
>JAOUFA010000419.1 GCA_029858545.1 Betaproteobacteria bacterium | reverse complement strand
AGATGCTCGCCGGGATGACCCCCGCGCAGGCCGAGAAGATCAGCATCGAGGCAAAGCGCAGCGCGTCAGGCAATGTCGGCAGCAGCATCGCGGCCGAAGTCAGCGCCATGATGGCACAGGCGGCGATTGCCATCGGCCCGCGGCGCACACCGTGCGCGATCAGCCAGCCGCCGGCGAGGTTGCCCGGAATATTGACGATGACCATCAGCGCGGTGGCCAGTCCCGCCATGCCAACGGAGGCGCTGCGCTCGCCGACCAGGTAGGTCGGCAGCCAGATCATCACCGAGGTCCATTGCGCGACGTAGCTGGCGAAGAGCAGGGCGAGCGCCCAATTCGCCGGCCGGACGAGCGATTCGAGCACCAGGCTCATCGATGCGACCGTACCGTGGCGCGGCGCGTGGGCGTAGCGCGCGACCAGCGCGAAGCCGAGCGCGGCAAACCCTGCGAGAATCAGCCACAAGCCGCGCCAGCCGACGGCAGCGATCGCGAACGGCGCGGCGAGCAGCGCGATGCTACCGCCCGTGGGCATATAGGCACTCCACATGGACAGCGCTTTCGCGCGGTCGCGCGGCACTTCGGCCGCGGCCGCCATCAGCGAAGGCGCGGCGACGGAAAACAGGATGAAACCGACTCCCTCGACGAAGCGTGATGCGAGCAACGCGGCGTAAGTCCACGCGAAGGCACCGAGCACGCCGCCTATCACCATCACCGCCAGACCGGCGAGCGCGAGCCGCTTGTGGCCGTAGCGATCGCACAATACGCCGACTGCCATGCCAACCGCCATGCCGGTTGCGTTGAACATCGTGGCGATGAAACCCGAATCGACGAGGTCGAGATGTAGTTCATCGCGCATCACCGGGAGCGCGGGTGGGATCTTGCCGATATAGGCACCGGCGACGAGGCCGCCGGCGAACACCGCCCAGACGGCGGGCCAGCGAGTAGCTTGCATCAAGCCGCGTCGACCGGGAGCTTGAACTCAATGATCTTCTTCTGCCACTCCGCCGGGCCGCTCTGGTGCACGGAGTTTCCGCCGGCATCGACCGCCACCGTCACCGGCATGTCGCGGACCTCGAATTCATAGATCGCTTCCATGCCGAGGTCCTCGAATGCCACCACGCGGGATTTACGAATCGCCTTGGCGACCAGATAGGCGGCGCCGCCCACCGCCATCAGGTAGGCGGCCTGGTGCTTCTTGATCGCCTCGATCGCCGCCGGGCCGCGCTCGGCCTTGCCGACCATCGCAATGAGGCCGGTCTTATCGAGGAGGAGTTCGGTAAACTTGTCCATGCGCGTCGCGGTGGTGGGACCAGCGGGGCCAACCACCTCATCGCGCACCGGATCGACCGGGCCGACGTAGTAGATCACGCGGTTGGCGAAGTCCACCGGAAGCTTTTCTCCCCTGGCGAGCATGTCCTGCACGCGCTTGTGCGCAGCATCGCGCCCGGTGAGGAGCTTTCCAGAGAGCAGCAGCCGCTCACCGGGTTGCCACGACGCGACCTGCGCGCGCGTGAGGTGATCGAGATCGACATGTTTCGACTTCGCATCGGGCTGCCAGGTGACCGCCGGCCAGTCGGCGAGCGAAGGCGCTTCGAATTCGGCCGGACCCGAGCCATCGAGCACGAAGTGGACGTGGCGCGTCGCGGCGCAATTGGGGATCATCGCCACGGGCAGGTTGGCAGCGTGCGTCGGATAGGTGAGGATCTTCACGTCGAGCACGGTCGATAGCCCACCGAGACCCTGCGCCCCGATGCCGAGCGCGTTGACCTTGTCGTAGAGTTCGATGCGCATTTCCTCGAGTTTGTCGCGAGGACCGCGCAACTTCAGTTCGGCCATGTCGAGCGGCTGCATGAGCGATTCCTTCGCCATCAGCATTGCCTTCTCGGCGGTGCCGCCGATGCCCAGGCCCAGCATGCCCGGCGGGCACCAGCCCGCGCCCATCGTCGGGACGGTTTTCAGCACCCAGTCGATGATCGAATCCGAAGGATTGAGCATGGCAAATTTCGATTTGGCTTCCGAACCGCCGCCCTTGGCCGAGACGTCGACCTCGAGCTTGTCCCCGGGCACCAGTTTCATGTGGATCACCGCGGGGGTATTGTCCTTGGTGTTCGTGCGCGCGAAGGCCGGGTCGGCGAGCACCGAACCGCGCAGCTTGTTGTCGGGGTTGAGATAGGCGCGGCGCACGCCCTCGTTGACCAGCGCTTCGATGTCGGCCCTGGCCTCCCAGCGCAGGTCCGTGCCGATGCGCAGGAACACGTTGACGATCCCGGTGTCCTGGCAGATCGGTCGATGTCCCTCGGCGCACATGCGCGAATTGGTGAGAATTTGCGCGATTGCATCCTTCGCCGCGGGTGATTGCTCGCGCTCCCAGGCGCGGCCAAGCGCCTGCACGAAGTCCGCCGGATGATAGTAAGAGATGAATTGCAGCGCGTCGGCGACGCTCTGGGTGAGGTGCTCGCCTTGGATGGTCGTCATGGTTGCGGGACTGCGAATTGGAAATGACAAAAGAAGCAAATCGGTGCTGAAACCGGTGCTGAAACCGGTGCTGAAACCGCGCGCGTAACTTTAGCACAGCAAGGTTTGTCCGCCCGCCTCTTTACAAGCGGCTGGCGCGGTGTTTTTATTCGCTGTCAGGGTGGGTTGCCGCGGGGGCAGGGTCGTGTACGGCGGTCCCGAGAAAATCAATCGTTCATCGAGCGCAAGACAGGAGGAATGGAGCCATGGCGTCGTCCAAGATCGAGTCGATACTTCAAGAAACACGCGTCTTCCCGCCTTCGCCCGAGTTCGTCAAGCAGGCGAACATTGCGGGGATGGGTGCGTATCGCCAGCTGGTTGCCGAGGCCGAACGCGATTTCGAGGGCTTCTGGGCGCGCCGCGCGCGGGAGGAACTGCTCTGGCACAAGCCGTTCACCCAGACGCTCGATGAATCGAAGGCGCCGTTTTACCGCTGGTTCCACGACGGCGAGTTGAATGCGTCGTACAACTGCCTCGACCGACACCTCAAGACCCAGCCCGACAAGGTTGCGATCATCTTCGAGGCCGATGACGGCAAGGTGACGCGAATCACGTACAAACAGCTCTATCACGAAGTGTGCCGCGTGGCGAACGCGCTCAAGGCGCATGGCGTCAAACAGTCGGATCGGGTCCTCATCTATATGCCGATGTCGATCCAGGTGGTGGTCGCGATGCAGGCCTGCGCGAGGATCGGCGCGACCCACTCTGTGGTGTTCGGCGGTTTTTCGGCGAAAAGCGTGCAGGAACGCATCATCGACGCGGGTGCGACCGAGGTGATCACCGCGGACGGCCAGTTTCGCGGCGGGCGCGAGATTCCGCTGAAGCCGGTGGTCGACGAGGCGCTTGCGATGGGCGGCTGCGAGGGCGTGAGGA
>JAOUFA010000418.1 GCA_029858545.1 Betaproteobacteria bacterium | reverse complement strand
CGGTGAAACGCATCGTGGTGTGCTGCGGAAAGGTCTATTACGATCTTGTCGCGGGACGCCAGGAACGGCGGCGCAGCGACGTGGCGATCATCCGGGTCGAGCAGCTATACCCCTTCCCGCATAAGCAGTTTGCCGCCGAGATGAAGCGCTATCCAAACGCGCACGAGGTGGTATGGTGCCAGGAGGAGCCGCAGAATCAAGGCGCCTGGTACCAGATCGGACATTATCTGCGTGAAAATATGCGCAGCGAGCAGAAACTGCATTACGCCGGCCGGCCGGCGGACGCGGCGCCGGCGACGGGCTACTTGGTGAAGCACGTGGAAAGACAGAAGACGCTCGTCAGTGATGCGTTCGGGCGGTTTTGACGAGTTGAGCAACGAGCACCGGTTTTCCCCGCATCGCGGCCGGAGCACGGCCCGCGGTGCATCCACCCGGCGCGTTACGCGCTGAATTTTTCCATAACCCGACCGAGGTATCGCCGACGCCGGGGAAAAATCGAACGGGAGTTAGTATGATCGTTGAAGTGAAGGTGCCGCAGCTTTCGGAGTCGATCTCCGAAGCGACACTGCTGGAGTGGCATAGGCACGAAGGTGAAGCCGTGTCGCGCGATGAAAATCTGATCGACATCGAGACCGACAAGGTGGTGATGGAGCTGCCTGCGCCGGCCGATGGCGTGCTCACGAGAATCATCAAGGCGAACCGCGGCAGCGTCGCCTCGGGCGAGGTCATCGCAATGATCGATACCGAGGCCAAGGCCGCAGCCGCGCCGGTGGCCAAAGCGGGCGAGCAGGAAGCCCCCGTTCCTGCGCGCACGGCACCGCCGGTGATGCCGGCGGCGCGCAAGCTCGCCGGGGAGCAGGGCATCGATACCGCTAGACTGCAAGGCAGCGGACGCGCCGGGCGCGTCACCAAGGCGGACGTGCTCGAGCAGCTTGGTAAGCCGGGTTCATCCGCGGCAATTCCCGCACCGATCGCGCAGCCGGCGCCTGCCAGGTCAGTGCTGACGTCGGTGTCCTCGCCGGTGAACGTGGAGCGGATGCTCGGTGACCGCCCCGAGCAACGCGTACCGATGTCGCGGCTGCGGGCGCGTGTCGCCGAGCGGCTGGTGCAATCGCAGGCGACCGCGGCGATTCTTACCACTTTCAACGAAGTCAACATGCAGCCGGTGTTGGATCTGAGGAAGAAATACCAGGAGCGCTTCGAGAAGGAGCACGGCGTGCGCCTGGGCATCATGTCGTTCTTCGTCAAGGCGTCGGTCGCGGCACTGAAGAAGTACCCGGTGGTCAACGCGTCGGTGGATGGCAGCGACATCGTCTATCACGGCTACTTCGACATCGGCATCGCGGTCGCCAGTCCGCGCGGCCTGGTGGTGCCGATCCTGCGCGATGCCGATCGGCTTGGCTTCGCCGCGATCGAAAAGAAAATTGCCGAATTCGGCAAGCGCGCGCAGGAGGGAAGACTCGGCATCGAGGAGTTGACCGGCGGCACCTTCTCCATTTCCAACGGGGGGGTGTTCGGCTCGATGCTCTCGACTCCGATCATCAACCCGCCGCAGTCGGCGATCCTCGGCGTGCACGCGACCAAGGACCGCGCGGTGGTCGAAAATGGCCAGGTGGTGGTGCGCCCGATGAACTACCTCGCGATGTCCTACGATCATCGCATCATCGACGGTCGCGAGGCGGTGTTGGCGCTCACCGCGATCAAGGAGGCGCTCGAGGACCCGGCGCGCCTGGTCCTGGAAATCTGAGCGATGCAAGCCTTCGACGTGGTGGTGATCGGCGCGGGGCCGGCGGGCTATATCGCCGCGATTCGCAGCGCGCAGCTTGGACTGAGCACCGCGTGTATCGAGCGCTGGAAAACGCCCCAGGGCAAGTACGCGCTCGGCGGTACCTGCCTCAACGTGGGCTGTATTCCGTCCAAGGCGCTGCTCGAGTCCTCGGAGAACTACGAACGCGTGCTGCACAAGTTCAAGGTGCACGGCATCACCGCGAGCGGGGTCAAGTTCGACCTCGCGACTATGCTCGCGCGCAAGGACCAGATTGTGAACAAGATGGCCGGCGGAATCGCCGGCCTTTTCAAGAAGAACAAGATTACCTGGCTGCAGGGACAGGGCCGGTTCGTCTCCGGCGGTACGAGCTGGAAGCTCGAAGTCCAGGGCGACCACGGCGTCGAGACGGTCGAGGCGAAGAACGTGATTATCGCCACGGGCTCGAAGGCGCGGCATCTGGCCGAGGCGCCGGTGGACAACCGGCTGGTGTGCGACAACGAAGGCGCGCTTTCCTTCGCCGAGGTTCCCGAGCGGCTCGGAGTGATCGGCGCGGGGGTGATCGGCCTGGAGTTGGGCAGCGTGTGGCGGCGTCTCGGCGCGAAGGTGAAAGTTCTCGAAGCGCTGCCGGGTTTCCTTGGTGCTGCGGACGAGGCCGTCGCCGCCGAAGCGTGGAAGATATTTACCCGCGAACAGGGTCTGGACATCGAGCTTGGCATGACGCTGCGCGGGCTGAAACGGACCAAGTCCGGGCTCAGCGTCGAATACCAGACTGCCGCGGGCAAGCCGGCAAAGTTCGACTGCGACCGCCTGATCGTCTCGGTCGGCCGTGTACCCAACACCGACGGGCTGGGGGCGGAGAACGTCGGTCTGAAAATCGACGCGCGCGGCTTCATCGAAGTCGACAAGAACTGCCGCAGCAGTCTGCCGCGTGTGTATGCGGTGGGTGATGTGGTGCGCGGACCGATGCTCGCGCACAAGGGGGAGGAGGAGGGGGTGATGGTCGCCGAGATCATCGCCGGTCAGCACGGGCACGTGAATTACGATGCGATTCCCTGGGTGATGTACACCGCGCCGGAAATCGCCTGGGTCGGGAAGACCGAACAGCAACTCAAGGCCGATGGGGTCGCTTACCGTGCGGGGAAGTCTTCTTTCGCTTATAACGGCAGGGCGCTGGGGCGCGATGAATCCGAGGGTTTCGTCAAGATGCTCGCCGACGCGAAGACCGACCGCATTCTCGGTGTTCACGCGATCGGCGGACAGGCCTCCGAGCTGATCGCCGAGGCGGTGGTGGCGATCGAGTTCGGCGCCGCGTCGGAGGACATCGCGCGCATCTGCCATGCGCATCCTTCGCTGTCGGAGGCAATGCGCGAGGCGGCGCTGGCGGTTGACCGGCGCAGTCTGAACAACTGACGGGATGCGCGACAGCGCGTTGCAGGTCGACGTGGACGGCGTCGACGGGGAGCCGGATCGCGATGTCGTTTCGCGCTATGCGTCGCACCTCGCCAAGCGCGGCTTCGTCTCGGATGCCGCGCAATGGCGCGCTGTCGAGCGCCTGCAGCGCCTGTTCGAGGAATGGAGCGCCTACAAGGCGCGGCGCAATTCCGCCCTCAAGCGCCT
>JAOUFA010000048.1 GCA_029858545.1 Betaproteobacteria bacterium | reverse complement strand
CGCGCGCGGGCTGGCGGTGATCCAGGCGACCTCGCCGCTGTATGCGCGGCGCTCGTTCTGGTGCATCGTTACGACCATCGAGAGCGTCGGCTTGCGGGCCACGCCGTATCACGCCCATGTTCCGTCCTTCGGCGAATGGGGCTATGTGATCGTATCGCGTGATCCGTATGTACCGCCGGAACGGTATGAATTGGAGCTGCGCTACGTTGCGCCCGAAATCCACGCTGCGATGTTCACTTTTCCGCGCGATATGGCGCGCGTACCCGCCGAGGTGAACCGTCTCAACAATCAGATTCTCGTCCACTACTTCGAAGCGGAGTGGCGACGAGCGCCGGCGCTTTAGGGATGGAGCGCCGCAAATTTCTCGTCGCCGGGGCGGCCGCGGTCGCCGCAACCGCCTGCGGGCGCGCGGCGGCGCCATTGCCGCCGGGGGAGTTGCACGGGAGCGGTCACGCGGTGGGCCACCGGCTGCGTGACGGAAGCCTGCCTTTGCCGGGCGAGACACGGCGTCGCCGCGTGCTGATCGTCGGCGCCGGCATTGCCGGACTGAGCGCCGCATGGAGGCTGCGCAAGGCCGGATTCGACGATTTCGAACTGCTGGAACTAGACGCGGTGCCGGGGGGCAACTCGCGCTGGGGCGAGAACGAAGTCAGCCGCTACCCCTGGGGCGCGCATTATCTGCCGTTGCCGACGCGCGAATCGCGCGCGGTGCGCCTGTTGCTCTCGGAACTCGGCGTGCTGCGCGGCGACCCGCGTGCGGAGTTTCCTGAATATGACGAGCGCGCGCTGTGCTTCGCACCGCAGGAGAGGCTGTATTACCGCGGTACGTGGCAGGAAGGACTGACACCGGGCATCGGCGCGAGTTCCGCGGATCGCTCGGACTGGCGCCGCTTTCAAGACCGCATGGAGTGGTTCAAGCATGCGCGCGGCACCGACGGGCGCAAGGCGTTCGCGATTCCGATGGCGCGCTCCTCGCGCGACGCGAGCTATCTCGTGCTCGATCGCGTTTCGATGCGCGACTGGCTGGTCGCCGAAGGCCATGCCAGCCCTGCGGTGCACTGGCTGGTCGACTATGCGTGTCGCGACGACTACGGCTGCGACTATCGCGAGGCGTCGGCCTGGGCCGGTATCCACTATTTCGCCAGCCGGGATGGCGTCGCGCGCGACTCGCAGTCCGATGCCGTGCTCACCTGGCCTGAGGGCAATGGCTGGCTGGTGGCTCGGATGGTCGAGAAGTTCGGGCTGGGCATCAGCACCGGCAGCATCGTTCATCGTGTCGTCGAGGGCGCGCGCGGCGTCGATGTCAGCGTCTACGTTGCCGCCGAAGACCGCTCGGTGGCGATTCGCGCGGAAGAAGTGATCTGGGCGGCGCCGCTGAGGTTTGCCGCGCGCGCGCTGGGTCCGGCGGGCGAGGCGCTGCGCGCCTCGCTGGGAGGAGTCGATTATGCGCCGTGGCTCACCGCGAATCTGACGCTCGCGGAGCATCCGTACGAGCGTCACGGCGCGCCGCTCGCGTGGGACAACGTCCTACACGCCAGTCCGTCGGTGGGCTATGTCGTCGCGACGCATCAGCGCGTCACGGCATCTGTCGGTCCCACCGTTCTGACCTACTACTGGCCGCTCGTGAGCGGTACGCCCGCCGAGATGCGCCGGCGCTTGATCGAGACCTCGCGCGAGACCTGGGTCGAGTCGATTCTCGCCGACCTGTCGAGACCGCACCCGGAAATCCGCGCAACCACGCGGCGCGTCGACGTGTTCGCGAACGGGCACGCGATGATTCGGCCGCGCCCCGGTTTCATCACCGGGGCGGCGCGTGCACGCCTGCTGCAGCGGGGCGGGCGTGTGCATTGGGCGCATGCCGATGTTTCCGGATTTTCGATTTTCGAGGAGGCGCAGTATCGCGGCGTCGCCGCCGCCGAGCGGGTGCTGGAGCGCCTCGGCTCGGGCGCGGCGTCGATCCTGTAGGGATTGGCGCGCACGCCTCGGGCGCCGGAGATCTCTCCCGGCGCCGCGTGAGCGCCGGTGGCGCACGATACTCAGGGTTTCAGCGCACGGTACAGGTACGGCAGGCTCACGTCCATCCGGTAGTCGATGTCGGAGTGATCATCGTCGAATTCCTCGTAGCGGTGACGAATGCCGGCGGCGGCGAGGCGTTTCGAGAGGATGCGAGATCCGTAGTGGATGTGATACTGGTCGCGCCAACCGCAGTCGATAAAAATGCCGCGCAGCGACCTGAGATTGTTCCGGTACTTCGCGACGAGGTTGATCGGGTCGTGCTCGCGCCATTTGTTCCAGCGCCGCTCGATCAATTCTCCGGATTCGAGATTGAACGGCACGCGAAAGCCGAGCGGGGCGCCGGGGTCGGGATCGTAGCTCGCGGCCATGCACAGGTTCATGATGCAGTGACCTTCGGCGCTCGTGAGCTTTTCCTTTTTCCACACCCGCGCGAGAAAGCGCCGGATGCGACCGTCGTCCAGGCCCGCATCGAGACCCTTGCGGCTGGATTCGGCCTGCACGTCGCAGGCGCCGGGTTTACGCCTGGGCGAACGGTGCTTGGCGAGTTCGTTCAGCGTGTTGGGCCAGTCGTGCCAATAGACGAAATCGAAATACGCGTCGCCCGAATGGTCCGCGACGGCACCCCAGTAGTTCGCGTACTTCATGCCGTGGACGATTGCACCGTAGCCGCCCGAGGATTTTCCGAAGCAGCCGCGATGCTCACGGCTCGCGAGCGTTCTGAATTCGCGGTCCACGAAGGGGAGTATTTCGCGCGTGAGATAGTCGGCGTAACGGCCGGTCGCCGACGAGTTCACGTACTGATTGCCGCCGAGCGCGGTGAAACAATCCGGGAAGACGATGATCGCCGGGCCCATCTTCTGCTCGCGGATCAGGCGTGCCGCACGCTCGGGAACGTTGTCGCCGAACGGCTTCCAGTTGGTGTGCGCGAGACCGGAACCGGTGAAGCCGACCAGGTCATAGAGCACCGGAAAGCGGCGCTTCGATCCCTCGTCGTACTGCGGCGGCAGCCATACGCCGAGCTTGCGAACATGCGGATCGCCGAGCGGATTGTCCCGCAGGATCGTTGATCGGTGTTCGAGCACCACCAGGGTTCCGGAAGAGCCTTTGGCGCGTTTGAGGGCCATTGTCTATCTCGTTTTGGCGAGCGGGGGGCGCCATTGTCGCAGTTTCGCGACGTCTGGGAAACGTGTCGGAGTATGCGCATTTGGTCGCGGATTTCGCACTCGGTGTTTCGTATACTGAATTCGCATTGGCAAAAGGGGTGTGCATATGGCGAATTGGACCGGGGAAGGTTCCGCGCATCGACGCATGGTGCGGGATCTTCTGCTCAAGCCCGTGGAAGAGGGGGCGAATCTCATGCGCAGGCTACGGGAAGGCCGCATGTTCCGGTCCTATGTCCGCAAGCGCAGCCTGCTCGTGGTACTCGTCTCGCTGGTCTTTCTCGCAAGTAGCATTGCATTTGCCGGGGCGACCGTGATGTTCTTCTTTCGCGGGGGATCTCTACTCACGTTCGTGTCGCTCATCCTCGCGCCAATCATCCTGATCGTCAGTCTGTTGGTGCAGACGTTCGTGTTCTTCTTCTGGATCGAGAATCGGGCGGTGGAGCAAAGCCTGAAAGGGCGCGGCGGGCACGGCCGGGGCGCGGTGGCGAGGTGGCTGAAGCGGCGTCTCGGGCTGAACATGGGGCGTATGCCGCCGGTGCCGTGGGGCTATGTGGTGATCTTCGTGCTGTCGCCCTTGGCGATGCTCGCCAGCGTGGCGCCGCCGGCGGCGATCGCGGTGATCGGCGCCGGGATTCTGGCGCCGATCGTTTATGCGCGTCTTGACAATTAGTCGCCGCGGTACGGTTCGGGGTTGGCGCGCCGGCGCATGAATCTTCTGCCATTTATAGAGTTCTGTTTGGTCGTCGTGGGATTGCTCGCAGCGATCGCGGGGCACTATTTCTCCCTCGACCAGAGCCTTGCACTGGGGGCATTTTTGCTCGGTGCGGGGATGGTGCTCGGCGGGCTGGAGTCGGTATTCACGCAGCGCATGAGTTTTCGCTTTCATGCGAGCGCGAACGAAGACTACCTCGGGACACCGGCGGTGATCTTCGGATTGATGCAGGTCCTGGTCGGCGGAATTGCCGTCGCGGTGGCACATCTGATCGCGGGCGGGATGTGGCAGGCGACACTGACTGTCCTCTATCTTCGTCCATGGCCGCTGCTCGCGGTGCTCGGGCCGCTGCTTGTCGGCGCGGGGGTGCTCCTGATGCCCGAGGCGAAGGATCTCAGGGGGGTCGTTCGCAGTCTCGCCATCGGGATACCCAGGGCGATCGCGGGTTTGATCGCCGCCACCGCCGGCGCCGCGGCGGCTATCAGCGGCGTCTGGGAGTGGCTGGATCCGGGCTCGTTTGCACGCCTCGCGAATCTCGTGTCCGGGGATATCTACCTGGAGTTGGCGGCGCGTTGGTGGCGCGCAGCGGTCACCGCACTGCGCTGACGGGGACGGAGAATCGATCGCTCGGCGCAGGCGGAGTGTCGCGAAAAATGGCTCTGCCCCTCACTGGCACGGGCGATATCTGCCGGCGGGAAGCGTCTTTCGAGCGCCCGTTACGTCTTCAATCGATATCCCGTCCTGAATATCCACCGCACCACCAGCACCGACAGCACGAGGAATGCCAGCGTCATCGACAGACTGATCCCAACGCTCACATCCGCGCTGCCATAGAAACTCCAGCGAAAGCCGCTGATCAGGTAGACAACCGGATTGAACAGAGTGGCCGTCTGCCAGAAGGGCGGCAGCATGCTGATCGAGTAGAAACTTCCTCCCAGGAATGTCAGGGGAGTGACGATCAGCAGAGGTATCAGCTGCAGCTTTTCGAATCCATCGGCCCAGATGCCGATGATGAAGCCGAACAGGCTGAAGGTCACTGAGGTGAGCACGAGGAACAGGATCATCCACAGTGGATGCTCGATACGTAGCGGCACGAACAGCCAGGCGGTGGCAAGGATGATGAGGCCAAGGACGATCGATTTGGTCGCCGCAGCACCGACATAGCTCAGCACGATCTCGATGTAGGAAACCGGCGCCGACAGCAATTCGTAGATGGTCCCGGTGAATTTCGGGAAATAGATGGCGAAGGATGCATTGGAGATGCTTTGCGTCAGGAGCGAGAGCATGACAAGCCCCGGCACGATGAATGCGCCATAGCTCACACCGTCGACGTGCGGGATGCGCGCTCCGATCGCCGCGCCGAATACGATGAAATAAAGCGAGGTCGAAATCACGGGCGAGATGACGCTTTGCATGATCGTGCGCCGGGTGCGCGCCATTTCGAACCGGTAGATCGCACGCATCGCGTGGAAATTCATTGCCTGCCTCCGACCAGCGTGACGAAGATGTCCTCGAGCGAGCTTTGCGTCGTGTGGAGATCCTTGAAGCGGATGCCTGCGTCGGGCAGATCTCTCAGGAGCGCGGTAATGCCGGCGCGGTCGCCTTCATCGTAGGTGTAAATCAATTCGCTGCCATTGTTCGCGAGCGCGAGGTTGTAGGCGGAGAGCGCGGGCGGGATGCGCTCGAGCGGCTCCTGCAGCTGGAGCGTCAACAGCTTCCTGCCGAGCTTGCGCATCAGCTCGGCCTTGTCTTCGACGAGAATGATCTCGCCTTTGTGGATCACCCCGATCCGGTCGGCCATTTCTTCGGCCTCGTCGATGTAATGGGTGGTGAGGATGATGGTCACGCCGCTTGCCTTGAGCGAGCGAACCAGCTGCCACATGTCGCGCCGCAGTTCGACGTCGACGCCCGCGGTCGGTTCGTCCAGGAACAGAATGCGCGGCTCGTGCGCGAGCGCCTTGGCGATGAGCAGGCGACGTTTCATGCCGCCCGAGAGCGTCATGATCTTGCTGTCTTTCCTCTCCCACAGCGAGAGGTCCTTGAGGAGTCGTTCGAGCAGCGCCGGGTCGGCGGGTTTGCCGAACAAGCCGCGGCTGAAGGACACCGCGCCCCACACAGATTCGAACGCGTCGGTGGTCAGTTCCTGTGGCACGAGACCGATTAGGGCGCGTGCGGCGCGGTAATCGTCAACGATATCGTGACCGTCGACACGAATCGTTCCCCGGCTCGGAGTGACGATTCCGCAGATGGCGCCGATGAGGGTTGTCTTCCCGGCACCGTTCGGGCCGAGCAGCGCGAAGATCTCTCCCGGGAGGACATCCAGGGAGATGCGCTTGAGGGCTTGAAAGCCCGAGGCGTAGGTCTTGGAGAGTTCGGTGACGGAGATGATCGGTTGCATGGTTCCCGTCACTGCGTACCGGCGCGGGCCGGCATCGTGCCGCCTGGCCCTTTACGCTTCGCGCCGCGGGCGGCACGAAGCCCCTTCGCTTGCCTCAGGTCTGCGCTTTCACCGGCGGTTTCGGTTTTCTGCCGGGGCTGGCGGGGGGAATGTATCCCGCAATTCTGCAAAGCCAGCCTTCGATCTTTCTGCCGTCCTTGAATCGAATCGACTGGCACACGATGACCTCGCCTTTGGCGGACAAGGCCGATACGCGCTCACGCACGCTTTCGACCGAGATACCGGTCGCGGTTGCGATCTCCGCGTCGAAACGTTCACCGCGGTCTTTCAGGTAGTTCAGTATCTGCTGCACGTCGAATACTCCTCGTACACCGTGGGCGTCAGTCGGAGGGGACTGGGCATTCGGGGGGTGGGATTGCGCGCCAGAGGCGAGCCTTACATTCTACGCTAAAAGAGCGGTATCTGGCCAGCAGCGCACGCACTTCTCCGCTCAGGCGCTCGTCCTGGTCGCCGGCGCGTCAGACTCCGCGAGTGCCCCTGGCGTGTACCAGGCGAGCTTGTCCCTGAGCAGGACGACATCGCCGACGATCAGCAAGGCGGGCGGTTTCATCCCTGTGCCCTCGGCGAGGGCAGGCAGGCTGCGAAGGCTGCCCGTCAGAACGCGCTGACCGGGCAGCGTCGCCTGTTCGACGAGGGCGCAGGGGGTGGTTTGCGGGAGCCCGTGCTCGATCAATTTTGCGCACACGATACCAAGTCCCTTGACCCCCATGTAGACAGCGACGGTTTGCCGCGGACGTGCAAGCGCCGGCCAATCGAGGTCAATGGATCCATCCTTCAGATGCCCGGTGACCAGAACGCACGATTGGGCATGGTCGCGATGCGTGAGGGGGATTCCCGCGTAGGCGCCGGCACCCACGGCGGCGGTAATGCCCGGCACGACTTCGAAGGGAACACCGTGCGCAGCGAGGGTTTCGATCTCCTCGCCGCCACGACCGAACACGAAGGGGTCGCCCCCCTTCAGTCGGACGACGCGTTTGCCTTGCTGGGCGAGCTTGACCATCAGGGCGTTGATCTCCTGCTGCGGCAACGCGTGGCGGTTGCGTTCCTTGCCGACGTAGATCCGCTCGGCTTCACGGCGCGCGAGGTCGAGGATTGCCGGCGAGACCAGATGGTCGTAGAGCACGACGTTGGCGAATTGCATCACGCGCAGCGCACGCAAAGTGAGCAGATCAGGGCGTCCCGGACCACCGCCAACGAGGTAGACCATGCCTGCGGGCGGCGTGGTTTGCGGCGCAGCCGAGAGCTCGTTCTGCAGTGCCTGTATCGCCGACTCCTCGCGTCCGGCGAGCACCATGTCACCGATCGGTCCGTCGACCACGCTTTCCCAGAAGCGGCGCCGCGCCTCGGCATCGGCGTAGCGCTCCTTGGAGACCGCGCGAAAGCGTTTCGCGAGCTCGGCGAGCCGGCCGTAGGAGAAGGGAATCATCGCCTCGATCAGGCTTCGTAGTTTGCGCGCGAGCACCGGTGATGCGCCGGCGGTCGAGATCGCGATCTGCACCGGCGTACGATCGATCACCGACGGCATGATGAAACTGGAGAGCGCCGAATTGTCGGCGACGTTTACCGGAATCTTCAGGGCACGTGCGGCGGAGGCGACGGATTCGTTGACTGCCGGGTCGTCGGTCGCGGCGATGACGATCTCGGCGCCGACCAGATCGCCGGGCTGGAAGCGCTTGGGTTCGTGGGTGAGGGCGCCGATGAGCGCGAGTTCGGTAAGCAACGCACACAGTTCAGGCGCGATGACGGTGACGCGCGCGCCTGAGCGCATCAGCGTTTCCGCCTTGTTGGCCGCGATGGGGCCGCCGCCGACCACCATGCCGCGCTTGCCACGCAAGTCGAGAAAGGCTGCGAAATATTCCCGGTCTGCGACCGGGACGCGGGTCTTGGTATCAGCCATCGATATCGACTTCCTTTGAAGTCAAAACCTTAAGTTGAGCAGGGGTGAAATACTTTGATCTATGTTAAACCGAGGAACAACCCTCTGCGGCACTCTGCGCACATGAAAATTTGTTTGGGCGGGATGAAATACTGTTGGTCTGTACTTGGCTTCATTTTCATGGTCACGTCCTGGGCCGGCGAGTTGCGGGCGGTCGCGGCGCCCGAATCCGCCGGGCGGCGCGAGGCGATTTTGCATATGCTGCGCCAGGACTGCGGTTCGTGTCACGGTTTGACGATGAAGGGTGGCCTGGGACCGGCGTTACTGCCTGAGGCGCTCGCGGAAAAGGATGTGGATCAAATGGTGTACGTGATACTCAATGGCCGGCGGGGAACACCCATGCCGCCCTGGCGGGATTTCCTTGATGAGGCCGAAGCGCGCTGGGTCGTCGATCAGCTGCGCAGGGGCTTGCCCGGTGCGCCGTAGCCTGCTCCTCGCGCTCGCATTGATCGCGGGCTGCGCGACCGCGCCGCGCGGCACGGGCGACCTCGGTCTCGTCGTCGAGCGCGCCTCGGGGAGCCTGCTGCTGGTCGAGACAAGCGGCCGCACGGCGTTCGCGCGCGTCGAGGGGCTCGGCGATCTGTCGCACGCCGCGGCGGTCTATTCGCGCGACGGGCGCTACGCCTATGTGTTCGGGCGCGACGGGGGCTTGACCAAGGTGGACCTGCTGCACGCGCGTATTGCGCAGCGCCGGTTGCAGGCGGGCAACTCGATCGGCGGGGCGATTTCCAGCGACGGCAAATTGCTCGCGGTGGCCAATTACGAGCCCGGTGGCATACGCATCTTTGATGCGGCGACGCTCGAACTGCTTTCGGAAGTGCCTTCCACCTGGGGAGACGGCAAACAGCGCGCCAAGGTGATCGGTATCGCCGATGCGCCAGGCAACCGCTTCGTCTACAGCCTGTTCGAGGCGGGCGAGATCTGGATTGTCGATGCCGCCGATCCGCGCCGGCCGCAGGTGACCAAGCTCAACGGTATCGGCAAGCAGCCCTACGATGGTTTCGTCACGCCCAACGGCCGCCACTACATTGCCGGTCTGTTCGGCGAGGACGGTCTGGCACTCGTCGATCTGTGGAATCCCAAGCCGGCTGCGCGGCGCGTGCTGGATGGCTACGGGCGCGGTCAGGAGCCGCTGCCGGTGTACAAAATGCCGCATCTGCGTGGCTGGGCGGTAGCGGGCCGCTATGTTTTCCTGCCCGCGATTGGGCGCCACGAGGTGCTGGTGCTCGATACCGTCAGCTGGACCGAGGCGGGGAGGATCGCGGTGCAAGGCCAGCCGGTGTTCGCCGTGGCGCAGCCCGGCGGACGTCGCGTGTGGGTGAATTTCGCCTTTCCGAAGAACGACGTGGTACAGGTGATCGACGTGCCGGAAATGAAAGTGGTCAAGGAGTTGCGTCCGGGGCGGGCGGTGCTGCATCTGGAATTCACGCCGCGCGGCGAGCAGGTTTGGATTTCGTCGCGCGACGATAACGTGGTGGTGGTGTACGACACGGCAAGCTATGTCGAGACGGCGCGGCTGGCTGCGCGCAGCCCAAGCGGGATCTTCCTCAGTTCGCGCGCGGCGATGACCGGATTCTGACGATGATCGAAGCGGGCGAATTCATCCTGCTGAATCGCTACCAGCGCGATTTTCCGCTCGTCGCGCGTCCCTATGCCGCGGTCGGCGCACAACTGGGGCTCGATGAGAACGGAGTGATTGAGGGCTATCGCCGGCTCATGGCGCGCGGCGTGCTCAGCCGCGTCGGCGCGGTATTCCGGCCGAACACGGTGGGTGCGAGCCTGCTCGCGGCGCTCGCCGTGCCGGAGGGCGATCTTGAGCGCGTCGCGGCCGTCGTGAGCGCCTATCCCGAAGTCAATCACAACTACGAGCGCGAGCATGTCTTCAACCTGTGGTTCGTGGTCGCCGCCGCTGGCACCAGCGATCTCGATCGCGTGCTCGCGCAGATCGAAGCCGATACGGGTCTCGAGGTGCTGCGCCTGCCGCTCGCCGAGGAGTTTCATATCGACCTGGGCTTTGACCTGGAGAGCGGCGCGGTACCGCGCGGGACGAACGCCTCAGCGGGCACCGAATTGCTCGGAGAGGCCGAGCGCAGGCTGGTCGGTGCGCTCTCGGGCGGATTGCCGCTGGTCAGGCACCCGTACGAGGCGCTGGGACGTGCCGCAGGCTTGAGCGGTGAGCAGGTGATCGCACGTCTGCGCGATTGGCTCGCGCGCGGAGTGGTGCGTCGTATCGGTACCGTGGTACGGCACCGGCCTCTGGGCTACGGGGCCAACGCGATGGTGGTCTGGGATGTGCCTGACGAACAAGTGGGCGAAGCGGGCAGGGTGCTTGCGGCGCAAAGCGAGGTGACGCTGTGCTACCGGCGCGAGCGGCGTCCGCCGCGCTGGAACTACAACCTGTTCTGCATGCTGCATGGCGTCGAGCGCGCGCCCGTACGCGAGGCGATCGAACTCGTCACGCGTACCGCCGGTCTCGAATCGGTTCCGCGTGCGCTGCTCTTCAGCCGCCGCTGCTTCGCGCAGCGCGCGGCACAGTATGGCGCCGCGCATGGATGATCTCGACCGGCGAATCATCAATTCCTTGCATGGCGGGTTTCCGGTCTGCGAACGGCCCTACGCCGCCGCGGCGGCGGGGCTCGGTTGCGACGAGGCGACGCTGATTGCGCGCCTGGAGGCCCTCCTCGCAGACGGTACGCTGACGCGTTTCGGGCCCCTGTTCGATGCCGAGCGCATGGGAGGTGCGTTCACGCTGTGCGCGATGAGTGTTCCGGCAGCCGACTTCGAACGCGTGGCGGGACTCGTCAACGCACGGCGCGAAGTGGCGCACAACTATGAGCGTGCGCATCGCTACAATATGTGGTTCGTGCTCGCGGTGAGCGCGCCCGCCGAAATCCCGGTGGTGCTCGAAGCGATCGAGGCGGTGACGGGCTACCCGGTGCTGGAGCTGCCGAGGCTGGAAGAGTATTTCATCGAGCTGGCGCTGGGCGCATGAACCGCAATGACGATTTGGATCTGCGCCTGGTGCGCGCGACCCAAGCCGGGCTGCCGCTTGGGCCGCGTCCCTATCACGCGCTCGCCGACCAGCTTGGCACGACCGCCGCAGAAGTCATGGCGCGGTTGCGTGAAATGCTCGGCGACGGGCGCATCCGCAGGATCGGCGCAGTACCCAATCACTATGCGCTCGGGTATACGGCGAACGGCATGTCGGTGTGGGACGTGGCCGATGCTCACATCAGTGAATTGGGAGCCCGGGTCGGGGCCTTGCCATTTGTGACACACTGCTATCGTCGTCCGCGGCGCATGCCGGAGTGGCCGTATAACCTTTTTGCGATGGTGCACGGCCATACGCGCAACGAGGTCGAGGAAAAGCTGCTCGACATCCGCGCCTTGCTCGGCCCCGCGCTACGCGCGGGGGATGTGCTCTACAGCACGCGCATCTTGAAGAAGACCGGCATGAGGCTTGGCTGAATTGATTCAGGTCAACAGCGTGCCGACCCCGTGACCTAAAATGGCGTTGTTTCCAAAAAGGAATTACTGAAGTGTTTCGTATCTCGCGCTACATGCATGAACTCGTCGCTCCGACACCCCTCGCCGGGCGGCGCATTGAGCCGCCGGGACCGGTGGTGATCTGGAATCTCATCCGGCGCTGCAATCTCACCTGCATGCACTGCTACTCGATCTCGACCGACATCGATTTTCCCGGCGAACTGTCTAGCGAGGAAGTGCAGCGCGTGATGGACGACCTGAAGCGTTTTCGCGTGCCGGCATTGATTCTCTCCGGCGGTGAACCTCTCCTTAGAAAGGACATCTTCGATATCGCCTCGCGCGCGAAGTCAATGGGGTTCTATACGGCGCTCTCGACCAACGGCACCCTGATCGATGATGCGCTCGCCGCGCGTATTGCGGCGACTGGGTTCGACTATGTCGGCATCAGTCTCGACGGCCTGGGCGCGACGCATGATCGCTTCCGGCGCAAGGAGGGCGCATTCGAAGCTTCGCTCGCGGGGCTGCGCCGGTGTCGTGATCGCGATGTCAAGGTCGGTGTGCGGTTTACGCTCACGCAGGACAACGCCGGCGATTTGCCGGGGCTGCTCGATCTGGTGGAAGCCGAACGAATCGACAAATTCTATCTTTCGCACCTCAACTATGCCGGACGCGGCGACCGCAATCGCAAGCGCGATGCTCAGTTTCGCGTCGCGCGCGAGGCGATGGATCTGCTCTTTGCGCGGTGTTGGGACCACGCGCGAAGAGGTGTCGAGAAGGAATTCGTCACCGGCAACAATGATGCCGACGGCGTCTACCTGCTGCATTGGGCGCGACGCAACCTGCCGAACTTCGATGAGGCGCACCTGCGGGCGAAGCTCGCCGAGTGGGGCGGCAATGCCTCGGGGGTCAACGTCGCCAACATCGACAACCTCGGCAATGTACACCCCGACACCATGTGGTGGGACCTGACCCTCGGCAATGTGCGCGAGCGGCCGTTCTCGGAAATCTGGAGCGACACGTCGCATCCGGTAATGGCCGGGCTGAAAGCGCGGCCGCGCAGCGTGAAGGGACGCTGCGGCGAATGTGCGCATTTCGACATCTGCGGCGGCAATACGCGGGTGCGCGCAATGAAGCTTACGGGGGACCCCTGGCAGGAGGACCCGGCCTGCTATCTCGACGACGAGGAGATCGGCATCGAGCCGGGGCGCGAGAGAATTGCCGTCACCCCCTACCGCAGTACGCCGCGCCGGGAGGCGGCCCGGTGACGCGGTGGCTGGCGGCGCTGATGACGCTCGCATCGCTTGCTGCGTGGGCGGAACCACCGGAGGCCGCGAAGCTCTATGCCCAGCACTGCGCGAGTTGCCACGGCGCGGAGCGGCTCGGTGGCATGGGCCCGGCGCTCCTTCCCGAGAACCTCGCGCGGCTCAGGAAGACGGACGCGGTGGCGATGCTCCTCGACAGTCGGCCAGGCGTGCAAATGCCCGCGTTCCGTGCGCTGTTGGCAAGAGACGAAATCGAGCGGCTGGCGGAGTGGATCTACACGCCGATCCATCCGACGCCGACCTGGGACGACGCCGCGATCCGCGCTTCGCGCATCGTGCTGCATGCGCCGGGGACGCTCCCCGCGAAGCCGAAGTTCGACGCCGACCCGGTGAACCTGTTCATCGTGGTCGAAGGAGGCGACCATCACGTGAGTATCCTCGATGGCGATCGGCTCGAACCGATCGCGCGCTTCGCGTCGCGCTACGCGCTGCACGGCGGACCAAAATTTACACCCGACGGCCGTTACGTCTTCTTCGCTTCGCGCGACGGCTGGATCACCAAATACGATCTGTGGAATCTGGCGATCGTTGCTGAAGTGCGCGCAGGAATCAATACGCGCAATGCCGCGGTGTCGTCAGACGGCAAGTACGTGATGGTGGCGAATTATCTGCCGCACACACTGGTGCTGCTCGACGCGGAACTGCAGCTCGTCAAGACCATCGCGGTGCTTGATGCGAGCGGGAAGAAGTCGTCGCGGGTTTCGGCGGTGTACGACGCCGCGCCGCGCAAGAGCTTCGTCGCCGCGCTGAAAGACGTGCCAGAACTCTGGGAGATATCCTATGACCCCGCGGCACCCGAGATTCCGGTGGGCCTGGTGCACGACTATCAGTACAAGGAGGGAGCCTTCGTTCCCGGATATCTCAATCTGCGACGCACAGTGCTCGACGAGATTTTGGACGACTTCTTCTTTACACCCGATTACCGAGAATTGATGGGTACCGCGCGCGGGGGTAGGCTTGGGCAGGTGGTGCAACTCGACGTCAGGCGCCGCATCGCGCAAATCGAGCTTCCCGGCCTGCCGCATCTCGGTTCTGGGATTACCTGGACCTGGCAAGGTCGGCAGGTACTCGCGACGCCCAACCTGCGCGAGGGGCTGGTGAGCGTGATTGATGTGCGCGACTGGAAGGTCGTGCGGCAGGTCCCGACACTCGGGCCGGGATTCTTTCTGCGCAGCCACGAAAATTCGCGCTATGCCTGGGTCGATTCGATGATGAGCCGCGAATACAAGGACACCC
>JAOUFA010000417.1 GCA_029858545.1 Betaproteobacteria bacterium | reverse complement strand
ACGAAGGCCGCGTACACGAATCCCGACCAGGTCGCCACATACGTGAAGTCTGCTACCCAGAGTTGATTGGGCCGATCCGCCTTGAACTCGCGCTGGACAAGATCCCCCGGCAGCCGCGCGCTATCATCCGCAATCGTCGTGCGACAGCGCCGCCCGCGGACCACACCCTGCAAGCCCATCTGGCGCATGAGCCGCTCAACCGTACAGCGAGCGGCGGTGACGTTCTCGCGCCCAAGCTGGAGCCAGACTGTGCGAGCGCCGTAGACAGAGAAATTGGCCTTGTGAACGCGCTCGATTTCTCCGCGCAGCTCGGCATCTGTCAACGGAATCTGAATTTTGATACACCTTTCGTGGTGGCCGGAATTTCAAATTTGATACACCGGTTGGTGGGGTTTCCCCCGAATGCAGGGGCCGGCTGCGCCCGCGCGAGCCGTAGGCGAGCGCGGGCGCAGCCGGCGAGCGCGTCATGTAGTCGTCTCGCGCAGCGGTTGCCCGAGGATGCCGGCCTTGCGTTTGTTCTTGAGCCGGTAGCTCTCGCCCTGTATGGGCACGATGTGGGCGTGATGCAGCAACCGATCCAGAAGCGCGGCGGTGAGGGTGGCGTCACCCGCGAAGGCGCTGTCCCACTGACCGAAGCCCAGGTTGCTGGTGACGATCAGGGCGCCCTTCTCGTAGCGCTTGGCAATGACCTGGAAGAACAGATTCGCCTGCTCGCGGCTCATCGGCAGGTAGCCAATTTCGTCGATCACGAGCAGCCGGTAGGCGAGCACGGCGCGGCGCAACACCTCGGCCAGGGTGCCTTGGCGCACTGCGGTGGCGAGAAGCAGGAGCAGATCGGCCGCGGTCATGAAGCGCGCCTTGATGCCGGCCTGGGTGGCCAGGTACCCGAGCGCAATGGCGAGGTGCGTCTTGCCCACCCCGGAGGGGCCGACGAGAACGACGTTCTCGTTACGCTCGACGAAGGCGAGGCTTGCCAGCTCCTGCAGCGTCGCCTTGGGCACGCCGGGGGCGAACTCGTAGTCGAATTCGTCCAGCGTCTTGATGGCCGGAAACCCGGCCAGGCGCGTGAGCGTGGAGCGGGTGCGCCCCTGGCGCGCGGTGCGTTCGGCAAGGAGCACCGTCTCCAGGAAATCGCTGTAGGGCTGCTCGGTGTCGGCGGCGCGCTGGGCGAGCTCCGGATAGGTCTCGCCGATCGACTGCAGGCGCAACTCCGCGCACAGCGTTGCGATGCGTTCCTGTTGCAGGTTCATGCGGCCTCCGTGAGCAGCGCTTCATACACGGCCAGATCGTGCTGCGCGGGCAGCACGATCCGCGCCTTGGCGGGCAGCGTCGCGATCGGGATGACGCGTGAGGCATCTACCGTGCGCGGCTGCGCCCGGCGCAGTGCGCCCCGGTACGGCTCACCGAGCGGCTGTAGCGCCTGGCGCTCCGCGCTGAGCAGCTCCGCGGGCACCCGCCCGGTGCCGGCGTGTTCGCGCAAGTTCGCCACATGGCCAAGCCAGCGCAGCACCTCCACGTTCGCGCTCTGGGCATCCAGCCGCAAGCCCGAGGCACGAAGCCTCGTCACCAGCGGCAGATGAAAGCTGTGGCGAAGATAACGGTTGAAGCGCTCGACCTTGCCCTTGGTCCTCGCCCGGTACGGGCGGCACAGCCGCGGCTGGAAGCCGTAGTGCTTGGCCAGATCCCACAGCGTCGCGTGAAAGCGGTGAATGCCGGCGCCGTAGGCGTCACGCTCGATGACCACGGTCTTCATGTTGTCGTAGAGCACTTCGCGCGGCACCCCGCCGAAGAACTCGAACGCCTCGATATGGCATGCGACCAGGGTCTCGATGCGCTCATCGGTCACGTAGCGCACGAAGCTCGCGCGGCAGTACCCGAGCGTCGCCACGAACGCCGAGAGCCGCTCGCGCCGGAACTCGATCCAGTCCACTTGCAACTGGCGCCCCGGTTCGGTCTCGAAGCGCACCACCGGATCGGATGCCGCCACGGGCTTCAGGCCGCGCACGAAGTTGCGCACCGCCCGCTCACAGCCCGTGTAACCCCGTTCGCGGATCTCCCGGCAGAGCACCGTGGCCGGAATCCACACCGGGTGCGCTCCGGCTACGCGCTCGCGCAAATAGGCCTCGTACGCCCCGGTCTTGCGCGGCCGCGGCGCGCGCGGCCCGTACTTGGGTGGCTCGTCACGCTCGGCGTACTTGCGCACCGTGTTGATCGAGCAGCCCAGCTCCCGCGCGATCGCGCGCACACCCTTGCCTTGCTTCCTCAGAATCCTGATCTCCATACACCTCTCCCAGTTGAGCACCGCCTCCCCCGATCTCTCGAGTCAAGGCGGCCAGTCTCACGAAAGGCGTATCAACATTCAAATTCCAACCTGTATCAATTTACGGGTTCCGCTAACACAAGCGAAGTAAAGTGAATGGGGGGGAAGATGCAAGAGAAAAAGAAACCACCGTTAACCGACAAGCCTCTTCGCAATCCGGGGCAGTCGGTCGAAGAATATCGACGTGCGCGGGTCGAGGATGCCGTGGAGCCGATGCTTGTCGCCGCTCTCCTCATCGCGCTCGCGGCAGTGGAATGGTATCGAGCCTACTTTCCCCAGCCGCCAAGTCCCGGCATCTACTCGGCTTTCGCCGCCCTTGGCATGGGGTATGCCATCTTCCGGCTTCGGCGGGCGTGGCCGGAGTTGCGCGCGCTGCGGCTGGCGATCGACGGCGAGCGCGCCGTGGGCCAATTCCTCGAGCGCCTGCGCGAGAAGGGGTATCAGGTATTTCACGATGTGATGGGCCCACGCTTCAACCTGGATCATGTGATCATCGGTCCGGCCGGGATTTTCGCCATTGAAACGAAGACGTTCAGCAAGCCGGCGCGCGGCGAAGCCAAGGTGGCGTGTGATGGGCAAAAGATTCTGATCGACGGGTTGGCGCCCGAGCGCGATCCCATCGCGCAGGCGCGGGCGCAGGCAAGCTGGTTGCGCGGGCTGCTTACGGAGTCGACGGGCCGAAAATTGTCGGTACGTTCGGTGATCCTCTTTCCCGGCTGGTATGTCGAGCAGGATCGTGCGACACGGCGGGAGTTCTGGGTGTTGAATCCGAAGGCGCTGCCGACCTTTCTGGATCATGAGCCCGCGACGATGAGCACGGAAGACGTGAAGCTGGCGAGTTTTCATCTCTCGCGATTCATCCGTGCGGGCGAGAAATAGGGGCGCGCGCACGGGTGCCCGAACGCCGGAACAGTTCAGGCTGATCGAGGGGGATTTGAACTGCAACGGCTCCGGCGCGGTCGGCTAAAGGGTGCGGAAACGGATTGGGCGGGCGCATACGGGCGGGTACTCTTGCTGCCCGGCACAACGTCAGCCCGATTTGCGCATCGACCGCGTATCCATGCCGC
>JAOUFA010000416.1 GCA_029858545.1 Betaproteobacteria bacterium | reverse complement strand
CTGGCGCTGATTACCGTCGGCGAGAGCGAAGTGACGAAGCGCCTCGCGGCCTACGCCGCGCTGGTCGCCGTCCCGACGTTGATCGCGGGCATCTACGGCATGAACTTCCGCCACATGCCGGAACTCAACTGGGTCTACGGCTACCCGATTGCGCTCGGCGCAATGGCAGGAATCGACGGCTACCTCTTCTATCGACTCAGAAAAGCAGGATGGTTATGAAACCCAATTCCGGAGTTCTTCTACTCATGCTCGCGGCGGTGGCGCTGCCCGCGCTCGCTCAGCACGGTCACCAGCCGATGCACAGCCATTTCGATGACGCCGACAAGTGGTCGAAGGTGTTCGACGATCCGAAGCGCGACGCCTGGCAGAAACCCGTGGAGGTGGTGCGCGCGCTATCACTTGCTCCCGACTCGACGGTCGCCGACATCGGCTCGGGAACCGGTTATTTTTCGGTGCGCCTTGCACGCGCCCTCCCGCAGGGCCGGGTGTACGGCGCCGATCTCGCGCCCGATATGGTCAAGCATCTCAACGAACGCGCGCGCAGGGAGAATCTGCCGAATCTCTCCTCGCACGCCGCCGCCGCCGACGATCCGAAGCTCCCCGCGCAGGTGGACCTGGTGCTGATCGTCGACACCTATCACCACATCGGCGCGCGCGAGCGCTATTTCGGAAAATTGCGCGCCTCGCTCAAACCCGGTGGACGGATCGCGGTTATCGACTTCAGACCCGACTCGCCAGTCGGACCGCCGCGCGAATTCCGCATCGCGCCCGGACGCGTAAAAGCCGAAATGGAGCACGCCGGGTACCGCATTTCGACCGAACATACCTTCCTGCCGAACCAGTACTTTCTGGTCTTCGCGCCGACCGGGGGCTAAGAGCCGGCGGCGCGGGCGGTGTGTTGCCGGTAGACTCAGGCTCCCAGGCGTATTTCGGCGCGTACCAGATCCCAGGCGACACCGACGCGCTTCGCGTCGCGGCGTTCGACCACTTCCAGCTCGATGAGCCGTCGCACATCGGTGTGCACGTTCTTGTAGTCGCGCCCGAGGCGTTTGGCAAGTTCGTAGACCGACAGCGGTCCTTCGGCACGCAGTTTGCCGATCAACACCCAGCGCGCGGGAGTCAGTGCGGCAAGAAGCGCGGGCAGATCGGGGAGAGTCAGCACCCGCTCGGGTTCGAGCGTCTCGCCTGCCGCAAGCCGGTTCCACTTTTGTTCGAGACGATCGAGCACCGCGCCCGCGTCTCCGATGCGTAACTCAAGCCGGCGTTTCGTCGCCATCGGCAATTTCCTCGAGATCGCGCTCGAAGTCGTAGCGCAGTTGCTCGATCGATCTGAACAGGTAGGGCGTTGCGCGCCCGCGCAACGTTCGTTCGCAGACCTGCCGATCCCCCGCGAAGCTCAGCAGCACTTCGCCGCGGTGCAGGTACTCGACCCGGCAGACGGGTCCACGCACTCCGCGCCACAGGCGCATCTCGATGCGAGAACCGTCTGAGCGCAGCAGGGATTCGGCGTGCAACGCAACGGGGGAGAATGGAGGCCGCTTTTCACTATATGGCATTGGCCACCATATTACTATGCGCTAGAATTCGTGTAAATGACCCCGCGCGGCGCTTCTCCAAAGGATTTCTTCAACCTCTACCGTCACGGCTTCGTGCGCGTCGCGGTCGCGACGCCACCCGTGCGCGTCGGCGACCCGGACTTCAATGTCGAAGCGACGTTCGCGCTGATGCAGCGCGCGGCGCACGAGCAGGCCATGGTCTGCGTATTCCCCGAACTCGGGCTGACCGCCTATAGCTGCGAGGATCTGTTTCACCAGCAAGCGCTGATCGAGGGCGCCGAGGGCGCGATCGCGCGTCTGCTTGCGCGGACGAGGAATCTTCCCATCGCCGCACTGGTCGGCCTGCCGGTGCAAGCGGACGGTCTGCTCTACAACTGCGCGGCGCTCATCTGCCGCGGCAAGCTGCTGGGCGTCGCACCCAAGACCTACCTGCCCAACTACCGCGAATTCTACGAGTTGCGCCAATTCACGCCGGGCGATACCACCGCGCGACGAGAGATCAGGCTCGCGGGACAACTCGTGCCCTTCGGCAGCGACCTCGTGTTTCGGCTCGCCGAACAACCGAAATTCGCGCTGTTCGCGGAACTTTGCGAGGACCTGTGGGTGCCCGCGCCGCCATCGACTTTCGCCGCGCTCGCGGGCGCGACCGTGATTGCGAACTTGTCGGCGTCAAACGTGCTGGTCGGCAAACACCAGTACCGAAGCGAACTCGCAGCGAACCAGTCGGCGCGTTGCATCGCCGCCTACCTCTACAGCGCATCGGGCGCCGGCGAATCGACCACCGACCTCGCCTGGGACGGCCACGCGATGGTGCACGAGAACGGTACGCTGCTCGCCGAGTCGCGGCGCTACGCCGAGGGTCCGCAGCTGACGCTCGCCGACCTCGACCTCGATCGCCTCGCCGCCGACCGCATGCGGCAGAACAGCTTCGGGGAATCGGTGCGCAGGCACTCCGCGGAAGTGGCGCGCTTTCGCCACATCGAATTCTCGCTCGATTTGCCGAATAAACGCCTGCCGCTCGCGCGGCAAGTGGCACGCTATCCCTACGTCCCCGGCGACCTGCGGACCCGCGATGCGCGCTGCGAGGAGGTGTACCGCATCCAGGTGCAGGGGCTCGCGACGCGCATGCGCGCCACCGGCTCGAAAACGCTCGTGATCGGCGTCTCGGGAGGACTCGACTCGACGCAAGCCCTGCTCGTCTGTGCCCGCGCGATGGACGAGCTAAAACTCCCCCGACGCAGCATCCTTGCCTACACCATGCCAGGCTTTGCCACCACCGCGCGCACCAAGAGCAGCGCCTGGCAGCTGATGCGCGCGATCGGCGCGAGCGCCGAGGAGATCGACATCCGCCCCTCGTGCCTGCAGATGCTGAAGGACCTCGGCCATCCCTACGCGAAAGGTCGCAAAGTCTACGACGTCACGTTCGAGAACGTGCAGGCCGGCGAGCGCACCAGCCACCTGTTTCGTCTCGCCAATATGCACCAGGGCATCGTCGTCGGTACGGGCGACCTCTCCGAACTCGCGCTCGGCTGGTGCACCTACGGCGTTGGCGACCAGATGTCGCATTACGCGGTCAATGTCTCGGTGCCGAAGACACTCATCAAGTACTTGATCGGCTGGGTCGCGCGTTCGGGACAATTCAGCCGCGAGGTCGCGCGCGCGCTCGAGCGCGTGCTCGAAACCGAGATCAGTCCCGAGCTGGTGCCGGGCAAGGCGGGCGACGATCAGCCCGCGCAGCTGACCGAGTCGGTGATCGGCCCCTACGCACTGCAGGACTTCCACCTCTACTACACGCTGCGCTTCGGCTACTCGCCCTCAAAGGTCGCCTTCCTCGCCTGGA
>JAOUFA010000415.1 GCA_029858545.1 Betaproteobacteria bacterium | reverse complement strand
CCGGCAGCTTCCGGAAATTCTGCGCCACGCTCGGCGCGCGCAACATCACCGAGTTCAACTACCGCATCGCCGACGCGCGCGAGGCGCATATCTTCGTCGGCGTGCAGGTGGCCAACCGCGCCGAGACCGCGCGCATCGTGCGCAATCTCGATCGCCAGGGCCTGCGCAGCCTCGATCTGTCCGACAACGAGATGGCGAAGCTCCATCTTCGCCACATGGTCGGCGGCCACGCGCCCTGGTCGGGCGATACGCGTGCGCGGCGCGCGGCGCACGAACTGCTGTACCGTTTCGAATTTCCCGAGCGCCCCGGCGCGCTGATGAAATTTCTCGACAACCTGCGCGGCGATTGGAACATCAGCTTGTTCCATTACCGCAATCATGGCGCCGACTACGGCCGCGTGCTGGTCGGTCTCCAGGTGCCGCGCGGCGCAATGCCCGATCTGGCGCGCTTTCTCAACAAGCTCGGCTATCCCTGCGTCGACGAAACCCGCAACCCGGCTTATCGTCTGTTCCTTGCCTAGGTATCCGGCGCGGTCTTGACCGGAGACCGGCAAATATCAAGAACGAAATCGGCGGTGAAGTACTCCCCAGGGAGTGCGGGGGTAAGCAGTCTCCCACCCCCGCGTCACCCGGGGGTGCGGGGGTAAGTTGCTTTTCACCCCCGCGTCACCCGGGGGTGCGGGGGTAAGTTGCTTTTCACCCCCGCGTCACCCGGGGGTGCGGGGGTAAGTTGCTTTTCACCCCCGCGTCACCTCAACCATTTCTCCACCACATCGAGGAAGCGCGTGATATCGATCGGCTTGGTGACGTAGTCGTCGAAACCCGCCGCGAAGCCGCGCTCGATATCGGATTGCATCGCATTCGCGCTCACGCCGACCACCGGGATGTCGAGCGTCTCGGGCATTTCGCGCAGGTGGCGCACGACGTCGTAACCATTCATTTCCGGCAGGGCGACATCGAGCAGGATGAGATGCGGCACCCGGCTGCGCGCCAGGGCGATACCGGCGACGGGCTCGGTCGCCGTCAGCAATTCGCAGGCCGGGCGATGCTTTCTCAAAATGCTCTCGACCAGAACCAGGTTGGCGGGGTTGTCCTCGATGTAGAGGATCAGATAACGCTTGTTGGGTTGCGACTGGGTGCCGCTGTCGCCGACGCGTTCGGCTTGCGGCGACGCTTCTTCGAGGCTGACGACCGCGGGCAATTCGATCCAGAAACGGCTGCCTTTGCCGGGTTCGCTCTCGAAATCGAGGTGTCCGCCCATCAGCTCGATCAGACTCTTGGCGAGCGCGAGTCCAATTCCGCTGCCCTCGATCTTGCCTCGTTCGGCGCCCAGACGATTGAACGGCACGAACAGTTCGGCCTGCCTTTCGAGCGGAATACCCGGACCGCGGTCGGTCACCTCGACGCGCAACGCTCCCTCGCTCGTGACGCGCGCGCTGACGGTGATCTCGCTTTCCCGCGGGCTGTACTTGATCGCGTTGGAGATGAGATTGAGCAACACCTGGCGCAGGCGCGTGATGTCCGTACGCACGTACACGGGTCCCGTCTCGGCCGACGGCGGCTCGGAAATCACGATCGTCACCGCATGGCGCACGGCAAGGGGCGCGGCCAATGAATTGCAATCGTCGAGCAACAATGCCACATCGTGGTCGTCGGGGTGCAGCGTGATCCCACCCGCCTCGACGCGGGCAAGGTCGAGCACGTCGTTGACCAGACTCAGCAGATGTTCGCCCGCCTTGTGGACCTTGCCGATGAATTCGCGTTGTTCGCTGCCGAGGCTCGCGTCCTGTTCGAGGAGTTGCGAGAAGCCGAGGATCGAGTTCATCGGGGTGCGCAGTTCATGGCTCATGTTCGAGAGGAAGGTCGATTTCGCCTTGCTCGCACGTTCGGCCACCTCTTTCGCGCGCACCAGTTCGAGTTCGGTCTGCCTGCGCTCGGTTACGTCCTGGACGGTACCTCTGACCGCGCGTAGCCGACCCGATGCATCCAATTCGGCGAGTCCTTCGACATGGACCCAGCGCTCGCCACCGCCGGCCGCCCCGCTCACCCGGTGGTCGATGCGGAGCCTGTCATCGCCCCGAGCGACGGATTGCATCGCCTTGCGCACGGCGGCGACGTCGTCGGGATGCACCAGTTCGGCATAGTAGCGACCTAGATCGGGACCGAAGCTCGCCGGGTCGCGGCCGAAGATCGAGTACACCTCGTCCGACCAATTCAGGGCATTGTTTCGCATATCGAGCGACCAGTACCCGATGCGTGCGATGCGCTGCGCTTCCCTGAGGCGTGCCTCGCTTTCCGTCAATTCCGCGTCGTGCGCCTCGGCGCGCGCGCGCAACGCCACGTTCTCGCCCAGGCGCCGCTGCGTGCGGCGCGCACTGGCGAGGATGAAGACGAAGAACAGAATGACCAGGAAACTCATCTTGTAGGCGAGCTCGCCGCCCTCGAACAACAGTCGCGCGGCGAGCGCGAGCAGGGGAGGGACCACGAACAGCAACGCGGTGACCAGGTCCATCGCGAGCGAAGTGATCGCGCCGGCGGTCAGCCCGCCGAGGGTGAGCGCAAGCAGTACCTGGTGGGGGACCGAAGTTTCGGGAAATAGGGCGAGCGGTGCCAGCGCCCAGGTGACGCCGGAGAGCGCGGCGCCGATGCGAAATCTTCCGCGCCACACGGACATGGCCGCCTCGCGCGTCGGGCTGCGTCGATAGAGGAGCGCGGTGACGGCCCGGAGCGTCGTGGTTGCGGCGAGGATGGCGATCCAGACCAGCAGCGCCGCACGCGGCACCGCCTGCCACATCAGCATCGCGAATACGCTGCCGGCGATCAGGTGGCTGACCACCGCGGAGCCCATGCTGTCGTAGAGCAGCCGCGTCTGTTCCGTGAGGATCGCCGAGTGCGTCGGATCCTGCGCGGTAGGCCGTGCGGCAGGCGAGCGGATCATGATCGGCTCGTCACTCGAGGCGTTGCGGCGGCGCGCTCGTCCTCCGGCAAAGCGACGAGTCCTCCCGGAGTGCGCCTGAGCAAGCGTCGCTCGGTCACCACGTAGTCCATCGGAATGTCCCAGCTCTGCGGATGGATCGTGTCGAGGCACGCGAATTCGAAACTCACGCCGATGACCAGCGGTCGCGAAGTGAGTCCTGCCAGCGTGCGATCGAAAAACCCCGCCCCGTAGCCGAGCCGGTAGCCCCGCATGTCCCAGCCGTTCATCGGCAGCAGCACCGTATCGGGCACGACTTCGCGCGAATCGGCTGGATAGGGGATGTCCATGGCCCCTATCGCGAGGCGTATGCCGGGGCGCCACTCGCGGAAAATCATCGGCGTTGCGCGCGCGACCACGACTGGAAGCGCGGTCAACGCGCCGCGCGCGCGCAGCCGGCGGGCGAGATGTCGCGCGTCGTATT
>JAOUFA010000414.1 GCA_029858545.1 Betaproteobacteria bacterium | reverse complement strand
AGAACACGACCATTGCCAGTCCGGCCAGAAAGGCGTTGGGCGCGATTGAAGCGATCAGCAGTCCCAACAGGGGCACGACGGATCCCGCCGCAGCCATAGGAACACTGACGGAGATCAGGACAAGACCGAAAACGAGAGTTCGACCCATTTTGGTTGCGCTCTGACGAGGGTGTGGAAGAAGTCGAATTCGGCGACGCTCGAAGCGTGGTTGTGCGATGTGGCGAGCGCGGCGGAGATTGTCGTGCGCGTTGATTCGCCGCTGAAGCGGGCAGCGTCATTCTCGCTGCCGCGTTCCTATCCCGCGTATCCATGATGCGCCAGTTTTCCGATGTCGTGAACCAGGCCGTGCAGCGTCCACCGGGTGTTCGCCTTCGGCCGCGTTCTTAGAACGAGGCGATCGAGCCGCTTGTCGTGCCGCAGCTTGGCAAAGAGCCGCCCCACCGTTGCCATTCGCGCCGCGTAGAGTGTTCGTCCGCGCTCGCTGTCGATTGCCGCCTTCATCCGCTCGGTGAATGTTGGGACGCAAGGACAATCGGGAGAAAACGGGCACTGCGGTCGACCGGCTCGAGGCGCGCCATTTTCCTTCTTCTCCATTCGGAGCGTTGTCATGGGGCAACGCGCGAACACGGCGAGCGAGCGAGAAGGCAGAAAGGCTTCTTCTACAGCCTCAACGTTTGACCTGAGCGGCGGACGCCGGCTTGCCGGTCGCCGTCCGCTCGATGGAAGAATTGGGCGTCATGTTGGAGCGCGCTCAGGCGCTGGGGCGCCTGCGGCTCACCGCCAAGGCGGGCGGATGTGCCAGCGTTTGGTACACGACGCAGTACCGCTCGGTCAGGCGCAGCAGGGTAGCAAGCTGTTCTTCCGAGGCGTCGGTGTCGAGCGTGAACTTGAGGCGCAGGTTCTGGAAGCCGACGGGAACCTCCTTGGACAAGCCAAGAGTTCCTCGGAAGTCGAGGTCGCCTTCGGCCTCAAGTGAGGCATCCCGTAATTCAATGCCGAGGGCCGTGGCGACGGCGTTCAGGGTCACACCAGCGCATCCCACCAGAGCTTCGAGCAGCATGTCGCCCGAGCACGCACTTTGCCCATTTCCGCCAATGGCGGGATGCAACCCCGCCACAACGAGCGCTTTGCCTGTCTCGATCTTGCAGCTGACGCCTTCACCTATGCGCCCTTGCGCGCGCAGTGTGATGAGCGCGGCCTCCGGCGCCTCGCGGTAGTGCTCCTTGAAAGGGGCCTGCACAGACCGCAACTCGTCAGCGTTCAAGGTGAACTCTCCTGGTGATTGGCGCATCACGCACAACGTTGTGCGCTGCGGCGGGCCGGCACGATACCGAAAGATGGTACTACGCTTCCGGCCCGTCCGGAGCAGCCAGAGTTGTGCGTCACTTCAACGCAGCAGTGCCATCGAGTATGTGTCGTAAGATGTTCCATCAATAAGTAGCGCCCGTTCGTTCAACCCTTCCGTCTTGAAACCCATGCGCTCGTAGAGCGCCTTCGCGTTCGAATTGTCGGTTCGGACCGTCAACTCGATGCGCGAAAGGCCCTTCGCCCACGCTTTGACAAGAGTGGTTTGCAGCAGTGTCTGACCGATACCGCGGCCTCTGGCGAACGGCACCAGGCCCATGCCGAGGATGCCGATGTGGGCGCGGGCTTCGCCGTTCGTGGGAAGTATGTCGCACCAACCGACAACCGCGCCGTCCTGGATGGCAACGTACAGACAAAGGTCATTCGCGAGGATATTGCGATAGAAGGCATAGGCCTGCTCCGGTGGAGGCGCTTGGATAAATGCCAGGTAGCGCTTCTCGCGAGCCACGATATCGAGTGCGTCGCGCAAACCTTCAAAGTACGACTCCGCGAGTGGAACGATCTCGGCACTCATGACGCCCAACGTCACCGTCTAGCGGCACGCCGCTTGCGGCGCGTCCGCTGCAATGGTCTGTTGGGCGGCGACGCAGCCTTTTCCCACTGCGCAACGTTGCCACGCACCACCCGAAACAGGGGGTGCGGCTGTGGATTCTTGACCGTGGATATCCGTGCAAGCCACTCCGGATCGCGTGCCCTGAGTTTTTCAATCAGATGATGCCATTCGAACGCGAGCTGGCCGCGCGCGACAGCGAGGAGGCCGGGTGCTCGGGAACGACTGATTTTCGCGCCGACAAAATGGTAACCGCGATCCACTGCCTCGCCGTGAACGCCCCGCAGGTACTCGGCAATGAACCCGACGGGGGAAGAGCGCTCCTGAAACCGAAGAAGTTGGGGATGGTGGGCGTATCCATTCGTCTCGCCCCTAAGGACCGCCTGGGCAAGAAGTCCTTCCCGCCACAAGGCAACGAGGCCGCGGGCGTCGAGGTATTTCGGATGCAGACTCCAGATTCGCACTGTTGCTGGCTTTCAGCCGCCCAAGGTCGACCAGGACCGTGCGCGTCGATGGCGTTGTTGAGCGGCCGCCACACCTTAGCGCGGAGGCAGTGCTTCTGTGGACGCATTGAGTCCCCTTGCAACCAGCCAGATCGCCAATACCACCTGTTGCAGAACGAGCACGGCGTTCAAGGCCAGGTATGTCGGCGCCACAACCTCGATAAGACGGCACAGCACCAGGAAGCTCGCTGACATGGTCAGGGCGAGCCCCCCAAAACCCCAACTCGAAAGCCACCTGGCGACCAGCCTCGCCTGATAGAGGACCCAGTAGTACATCACGTCGCCTAGACTCAGGGCCCATATCATCGCAACGTGGTTCATCAAGTCGCGTGCACTTCGCAGGAGCCCGCCTAGGGTTTGGAAATGCGATGAGGCCGGAGCGCCGGCGTCGACGAACTGATTGCTCAGATCGAGGAGCAGCATTAGGATGACCACGCCGACCAGGTTGAGCACCCCGGCCGCGATCCTGAAGCCGAGGAATACGGCCGCTGCAGTTGGACTGTGTGTCCTCAACACCGGATACAGCGCGACAGCGACCCCCACATAGGCGACGGCCATGACGCACTGGAACAGGGCTCCGACGACAACCTGGGTTCCATGCGCGGCGAGTTCGCGGAGGTAGCCCGGACTGTCCGCGGCACCGACCACGCTCAATACGCCGGCGGCGGTGCCGACAAAGAACAGGACTCCGGCGATAGTCGCAGATCTTCTCGTTGAGGTCATGCCCCTTTATCCTCCACGGATTAGGCCCGGTGCTCTTTCGGAGCTGTGCGGCGAGCCGCACGGAACAGGAAGAAGGCGAGGCGCTTCCGGCACGTCCGCAGCAGCACCGGGTGAGCCCGTTTCATATCATAGCGCCGGACGCTCGCGATCGACCCACCGCCGCACAGATGGCCGTTCCCACTGGCGCCGTGCGTAGGCGGCAAGCCTTTCGGGAACCGAGTCACCGTTTAGAACGAGCCGATTGAGCATGAGTGCGAG
>JAOUFA010000056.1 GCA_029858545.1 Betaproteobacteria bacterium | reverse complement strand
CACTTCGCAAGTCTCGACCGGCTGCTGAGTTCCGAACCGACCTTGCGCGCGGTCGCCGGAAAAGCCATCGAATTGCATTCGCTCGCCCGGTTGTGCTCGAGGATGCTGCCTCCCGAATTGCGCGACAGCATTCGCGTCGCAAACTTCAAGCAGGGTGTCCTGACGCTCCACGCATCCAACCCCGCCGTGGCGTCCAAGCTCAAGCTTTATTCCGCAAGCCTCAGTAAGTCTTTGTCCAGTCAGGGGGTTGAGGTTAGTTCAGTTTTTATACGGGTGCAACCAAAGATATCACATGCGCCTGCTGCGCCGCAGCATTATAAGTCCATTTCTCCCGCGTCACTTGCCCAACTGGCCACCCTCTGCGAACGCCTGCCGCCTTCGTCGCCGGTAAGGGCCGCATTGCGCGACCTGCTGGCGCATCAGACGGCTAGCGCTACAGCAAGACGACCAGACGCTCCAGCAAGAACAACAGCAGAATCAGGACCAGAAGGAAGACCGCGTAGGTGAACAAGCGAAGCGCCCACCGCAGATACTTGCGGTCGCGGGACATGAAGAACAGCAGTACCAGCACGGCAATTCCCGCCGCAGTCAGGAATCCTATTATCCGTAAGAAAAGCATTTCTGCGCCCTGAGAGGATGCGCGTTGGCTTCGGGGTTTCCCGTATTCCGGATTGTTCGCAGTTAGGCGAACTGTCTGACCAAGCCGGCCACGGATTCCGGCGTGTCTTCGGGCCGCTCGAAGGTGGTCAGTTCCCAGGCTGCGGTATCGGAAAGCAAGGCACGCAGCAGCTTGTTGTTGAGGGCGTGGCCGGACTTGTGGGCACTGAAGGCGCCCAGCAATGGTTTGCCGAGTAAGTAGACGTCACCGATCGCATCGAGCACCTTGTGACGGATGAACTCGTCCGCAAACCGCAAGCCATCGGCATTGAGCACACGGTACTCGTCAAGCACCACCGCGTTATCCAGACCGCCGCCCAGCGCAAGCCCCGCTTCGCGCATTGCCTCGACATCCTGCATGAACCCAAAGGTACGCGCCCGCGCAATCTCCTTCAGGTAAGAGGTTCTCGAAAAATCCAGATCTACGGACTGCCCGGTCCGATCAATCACAGGATGATTGAATACGATTGAAAAGGAAAATCGAAGGCCCTCGTGGGGATCAAGCCGAGCCCACTTGTCGCCTTCCGTTACTTCAATGCGACGCTTGATGCGCACGAAGCGTTTTGGCGCTGCCTGCTCTTCAATACCCGCCTGCTGCAACAGCAGCACGAAGGGTGCCGCGCTGCCATCCATGATCGGCACTTCGGGCCCGTCGAGATCGATATAGACGTTGTCGATCCCCAGCCCTGCGAGAGCCGACATCAGGTGCTCCACCGTATGCACTCTGGTCGTACCCAGCACGAGGCATGAGGATAGCCGCGTGTCGCCGACGAGATCAGAACGTGCCGGTATATCTACGGGGGAGGGTAGATCGACACGTCGGAACACCACACCGGTCTCGGGTTGTGCCGGCCGCAGGGCCAGAGTGACCTTTTCTCCGGTGTGCAATCCGATGCCGGTGACACGGATGAGCGATTTGATAGTGCGTTGGCGAAGCATGGGGCGATTCGTAGGCAAGCATTGATTGTAGCAGAGCGCCCTCTCTCCATGAGAGCGGAATAAGCGTGAATTGCGTCACACGCGAGCCTTCAATACGCTCGGTTTCGTTTGGCCACGCGATCAGTCCGCCTGCTTGCGCAGAAACGCCGGGATGTCGTACTTGTCGACGCCGCTCTGCTGCAAAGCTTCGACCGTCGAGGCGCGGTTACGGCGGATTACCGCTGGCACCGCGTCGAGCTGGTGGTAGTCGATTGCCGCAGCCGGCTGATTGTCGGTGCCGGTCTTCTGGGACACCACGAGCTGCGGCTTGCTCTGACGCATCGAGGCATGCGAACCCAGGCCGGTCGCGACCACCGTTACGCGCAACGAATCACCCAGCGTATCGTCGAACACCCCGCCATAGATGATGGTCGCATCTTCAGCGGCGAAAGCGCGCACCGTGTTCATCACCTCCTTGGTCTCCCTCAACTTGAGACTGCTGCGAGATGCGGTAATGTTGACGAGCACGCCACGCGCCCCCGCCAGGTTCACCCCCTCGAGCAATGGACAGGCGATTGCCTGCTCCGCAGCGACGCGCGAACGGTCAATTCCATTCGCGGAGGCCGAACCCATCATCGCCATGCCCTGCTCCGACATCACCGTGCGCACGTCCTGGAAGTCAACGTTGACCAATCCGGGTTGATTGATGATTTCGGCGATTCCGCCGACAGCGCTATTCAGGACATCATCGGCGGCACGAAACGCGTCCTCCTGCGTCACATCCTCGCCGAGCACTTCCTCGAGTTTGTCGTTGAGAATCACGATAAGCGAGTCGACATGCGGTACGAGCGCCTCGATTCCCGCTTCAGCGATGCGCATGCGCCTCGATCCCTCGAAGGTGAACGGTTTGGTCACCACGGCAACCGTGAGAATACCCAGCGAGCGCGTAATCTCGGCGATCACGGGGGCAGCGCCGGTTCCCGTACCACCTCCCATGCCGGCGGTGATGAACACCATATGCGCGCCGGCAAGCGCCTCCTCGATGCGCTCGCGCTCCGCGTGCGCCACTGCGCGCGCCTCCTCGGGCTTGGCGCCCGATCCCAGACCGCTGGTGCCGATCTGGATCTGGTGTCGCGCCTGATTGCGCGAGAGCACCTGCGCATCGGTATTGATTGCCATGAACTCCACGCCCTCGACGCCCTTCGCGATCATGTGATTGATCGCATTTCCGCCCGCCCCACCGACCCCGATCACCTTGATGATCGGCCCTGCCACCTGGCTGTCTACGATCTCGAACATTTTATTTTCTCCTTGCCTGATGTGAACCGAAAGTCCTCGGAAATAGTCTTCAGAAATTGCGTTGGAACCATTCGCGCATCCTCGATAACACGGCCTTAAACGAACCGCTTTGCCGAGACAGGCGCCCCTGCTGCATCTGCGCCGCGCCCTCAAACAACAACCCTACAGCGGTGGCATAGCGGGGATTTCGCACCACCTCGGCGAGCCCTCCCGCGTAGCGCGGCGTTCCCACGCGAACGGGCATATGGAAGATTTCCTCACCCAGCTCGACCATGCCGCGCATCACCGCCGAACCACCGGTGAGGACGATTCCGGACGAAAGCAATTCCTCGAAGCCTGAATCTCGCAGCACGTGCTGCGCAAGCGAGAACAGTTCCTCCACGCGCGGACCTATTACCTCGGCGAGGGTCTGGCGCGACATTGAACGCGGCGCGCGTTCTCCAATGCCGGGCACTTCGATCATTTCGTTCGGGTCGGCAAGTTGGCGTAGCGCAACGCCGTGCAGTACTTTGATGTGCTCGGCTTCGGCAGTAGGGGTGCGCAGGGCCATCGCGATGTCGTTGGTCACCTGATCACCCGCCACCGGTATCACGGCGGTATGTCGGATCGCGCCGTGAGTGAAGACAGCAATGTCGCTCGTTCCGCCACCGATATCGACCAGACACACACCGAGATCCTTCTCGTCCTCGGAGAGCACCGCGCGCGACGAGGCGAGAGGCTGCAGGATGAGATCGTTGACCTCCAGGCCGCAGCGGCGCACGCACTTGACGATGTTCTGCGCCGCGGACACCGCCCCGGTGACGATATGAACCTTCACTTCCAGGCGCACGCCGCTCATTCCGATCGGCTCGCGCACGTCTTCCTGGCCGTCGATAATGAACTCCTGTCGCAGCACGTGCAGAATCTGCTGGTCGGTGGGAATGTTCACCGCACGCGCGGTCTCCATCGCGCGCTGTACGTCAAGCGCGGTGACTTCCTTGTCCTTGATCGCCACCATGCCTGTGGAGTTGAAGCTCTTGATGTGGCTGCCTGCGATGCCCACGAACGCCGAAGTGATCTTGCAGTCCGCCATCAGCTCGGCCTCCTCGAGGGCGCGCTGGATCGAGTTGACGGTGGATTCGATATTGACGACCACGCCCTTCTTGAGACCGCGCGATTCGTGGCTGCCCATGCCGAGAATTTCCAGACTGCCATCGGCGCGCAACTCGGCGACCAGCGCAGCGACCTTGGAGGTACCGATATCCAGGCCAACAATCAAACTGGGATTCTCCTTTGCCATGGCGTCCTACCCCCTCCTCCGGGGCGGCGATTTCGCATCGCGTTCCAGGTCTGGCACGCGCAGCGCGAAGCCGTTCGTGTAGCGCAAATCCACGTAGTCATGTTGTCCCGCCAGTCGTTGCACGGTTTGTGGGTACACCGCCGCAAATCGTGCCAGGCGCGCTTCCGCGGGATCGTTCGGCGCGTCGCGTCCTAGCTGGATGCGCAGCCCGCCAGCGACGCGCAATTGCCAAGCGAAGCGCGGCGAGAGCCCAACGCGTACGATCTCCATTCCCAGGGGTGCGAGGCGTGCCGCGAACAGGCGGTAGCGACGGGTAACTTCAGGCTCGCTTCCGGGAGGGCCCTCGAAGACCGGTAGCGATCCATCAACGGTCCCGGGAAAGCGCTCGCCGAAGAGGTTCACCCCGCCCCCATCGAGCCACTTTGCGAGGGCTATATGTTCTTCGATATCGATTTCAAGTCGATCAGGCCAGACACGACGCACTGTCACGCGGCGCACCCAGGGCAACTGTTCGAACTGGACGCGCAGCGCAGCGAGATCGACGGCCAGGAAGTTGCGGCCGCGCAGTCCACGCGCGGTGCTCTCTATCTGGGCCCGTGACGTGTGCTTCAGGGTTCCATGTACGACCAGTTCGCGCAGCGGAAACACCGCCGGTCGCGTCAGCAGTCGCAACGCCGCGAACGCGAACAGGCACAGCGCAAGTCCGCACAGCAGACCCGCGGCGGCATTGAGTGCGCGGGGGTTATGCCACACGCGGGCTTCCTTCCAAGGTGAGAGCGGCCGAATCCAGAATCCTCAGGCACAGATCCTCGTAGGAAAGGCCCGCTGCACGCGCGGCCATCGGAACGAGCGAGTGGTCGGTCATGCCCGGCGCCGTATTCACTTCGAGCAGATGGGGTTTACCCTCATCATCCAGCATCAGATCGACGCGACCCCAGCCGCGGCAGCCGAGCGCCCGAAACGCGGCCAGACAGAGTGCGCGAATCTCGCGTTCGGTTTCGTCGGCCAGTCCGCTGGGCACGATGTAGCGCGTGTCGTCGGCTACGTACTTGGCCTGATAGTCGTAGAAGTCGCGCGCGGTCTCGAGGCGTATGAGGGGCAGGGTCTCGCCATCGAGTATCGCGCCGGTGAGTTCCACTCCATCGATGAACTTCTCTGCCATCACCATCCGGTCATAGTTGACCGCGAGCGTATAGGCCTCGTCGAGCGCGTCGGCCGCGCGGACCTTGCTCATGCCGATCGAGGATCCCTCGTTGACCGGCTTCACCATCAGCGGCAGGCCGAGGCGCGCGGCGACCTCGCGCCAGTCGCTATCGGCGCTGAGCAATTCGTGCGCGGGTGTGGGCAGTCCGGCGACCTGCCACAGCATCTTGCTGCGCATTTTGTCCATCGCGAGAGCGGACGCCAGCACCCCGCTTCCGGTGTAGGGAATACCCAGCCACTCGAGCGCTCCCTGGATTGTTCCGTCTTCGCCGAAGCGGCCGTGCAGGACGATGAAAGCGCGCTCGAAACGCTCCGCGATCAGGGCCTCCAGGCCACGCTCGGCAGGATCGAAGGCGTGCGCATCCACCCCGCGCCGGGTCAGTGCCTGCAGCACCATCGATCCGCTTTTGATCGACACTTCGCGTTCGGCGGAACGTCCGCCGAGCAGCACGGCAACCTTTCCGTAGCGTGCACTCACTCTGGTTCTCCGACGATGCGAACTTCGGATTCAAGTTCCATGCCGGTCTGCTGGCGCACCGATTCACGCACGGTTTCGATCAGAGCCTCGATGTCGGAGGCGCGTGCCCCCCCCTTTGGATTGACGATGAAGTTGGCGTGTTTTTCGGAAACGCGCGCCCCGCCGCGTTCAAGTCCCTTGAGGCCGCAGGTCTCAATGAGCCGTGCCGCGTGATCGCCGATCGGATTGCGGAACACGCTGCCCGCATTGGGCAATTGCAGCGGCTGGGATGCGGCGCGGCGTGCGAGGAATTCCCTGATCTTCGCTCGCGCGGCTCTGGTATCGCCTTCCACCAATCTGAAGTAGGCGCCGACGAACCATTCATCGTGACCGAGCCGCCCACCCTCCTTCAACTCGCAATGGCGATAGCCGATCCGGAATTCGCCCTTCTCGCGGGACTTGAGATGACCTTGTCGATCGATGGTCATCGCGCGATCGACGATGTCCCAACATTCGCCGCCGAAGCAACCCGCATTCATCGTCAGCGCTCCGCCCACGGTTCCGGGAATTCCGGCGAGAAATTCCGCGCCGGTCAATCCGTTCATGACCGCGAAGCGCGCGACTTTGGGACTCGCCACACCGGCCTCGGCGTAGATCCGATTCAGAATCAGTTCGGGGCGCTTCGCCGACCCGTGCGTCAGGATCACCGTGCCGCGAAAACCGCGATCGCGCACCAGCAGGTTCGATCCCAGTCCGACGAAGAGCACCGGCTCCTGAGGATCGAGTCGCTGCAGGAATGCGGAAAGATCTTCCGTGTCGGCCGGAACATAGCAGCGATCGGCTACACCGCCGGTGCGCCAGCTGACATGGCGCCCCATCGGTTCATTGAGTCGCAATTCCCCGCGCAAGCCACCCGGCTCGATGTTCAGTTGCAGCGCCGCGTTCATTTCCCCCGCCCTGCCATCGCGACCACCTGTGCGGCCACCGCACCGACCGAACCCGCACCCATGGTGAGGACCACGTCGCCGTCCCGCGCCCCGCGACAGATGGCCTGCGGAAGCTCGGCGATATTCTCGACGAAGACCGGTTCTATTCGTCCGGCGACGCGCACCGCGCGGGCAAGCGAGCGCCCGTCGGCGGCGACGACGGGCGGCTCGCCAGCGGCGTACACCTCCGCAAGCAGCAGCGCGTCGGCCGATGACAGCACCCGAACGAAATCCTCGAACAAATCGCGTGTGCGCGTATAGCGATGGGGCTGAAAGGCAAGTACGATGCGCCGACCGGGGAATGCGCCGCGCGCCGCGGCGAGTGTCGCCGCCATCTCCGCGGGGTGATGGCCGTAGTCATCGATCAACGTGAACGAACCTCCGCCCTCGATCTGAATCTCCCCCCAGCGCTGGAATCGACGCCCAACACCGCGAAATGCGCTGAGCGCCTTGAGCAACGCATCATCCGGGATCGACAACTCGTCGGCCACTGCGATGGCGGCCAGCGCGTTGAGCACATTGTGCTGCCCCGGCAAATTCAGCGTCACTTCGATGGGCGAACCGCCCTCGCGCAACGCGCGAAAGCGCATCCTGCCTTCCGCGTGAACGACGTCTACCGCGCGCACCGCGGCGTCGGCTCCTGACCCGTAGGTCACAACCGGTTTCGAGACGAAAGGGAGAATTTCGCGCACATGCGGATCATCGATGCACAATATCGCGCTGCCATAGAAGGGGAGGTTCTGCAGAAAGGTCACGAACGCCTGCTTCAGTCGTGCAAAATCGTGCTGATAGGTGTCCATGTGATCGGCGTCGATATTGGTGACCACGGCGATCATCGGCTGCAAGTGAAGAAACGACGCGTCCGATTCGTCCGCCTCGACCACGATGTACTCGCCCGTACCCAAACGTGCGTTCGATCCGGCGGCGGTAAGGCGGCCCCCGATCACGAAAGTTGGATCGAGCCCGGCCTCGGCGAGTACGCTCGCGACCAGGCTGGTAGTCGTTGTCTTGCCATGGGTGCCGGCCACCGCGATGCCACGCTTCAAGCGCATCAGTTCGGCGAGCATCAGCGCTCGGGGCACGACCGGAACGCGTGCCGCGCGCGCGGCAATTACCTCCGGATTGTCGCCGCGCACCGCGGTGGAAACCACGACCGCGTCGACACCCTCGATGTTCCTGGCATCGTGCGCCAGGTCGACTCTTATGCCGAGACCAGCGAGCCGACGCGTGACCGCGTTGTCCGCCAGATCGGATCCACTCACCTCGTAGCCCAAATTGAGCAGCACCTCGGCGATGCCGCTCATTCCCGAGCCACCGATACCGACAAAGTGCACGCGCCTGACCTTGTGTTTCACGCGAGCCTCCCTTCGGCGAGTTGCATACAGCGATCGGCAACCACTTGCGCGGCGGCAGGTTTGCCAAGGGCTCTTGCCGCGCGCGCCATTTCGAGCAGGTGCGCCCGATCCGTCGACCGCAGTAGCGCGGCAAGTTCTTCCGCAGTGATCGCCGACTGCGGCAACAGCAGCGCTGCGCCGTGCTCGGAAAGGAACCGCGCATTGGCGCTCTGGTGATCGTCGACCGCGTGCGGATAGGGGACGAGTACGCTCGCGACGCCTGCCGCAGCGAGTTCGGCGACGGTGGTGGCTCCCGCGCGGCAGATCACAAGGTCGGCTGCGGCATAGCGCGCCGCCATGTCGTCGACGAAGGCGAGAAGTTCGCCGGCGACACCCGCTCGGGCGTACGCCGCCTGCAGCGCTTCCAGATGCCGCTCGCCGGACTGGTGAACCACGGCCGGTCGCTCGGTCTCAGGAATCAACGCGAGCGCGCGCGGCACGATTTCGTTCAATGCCTGCGCGCCCAGACTGCCGCCAACCACCAACAGACTGAGGCGCCCGCTACGCCCGGCGTAGCGCCGATCGGGATCGGCGATCGCCGCGATCGACTCGCGCACCGGATTGCCGCTCCATTCGGCATCCTTGAGCACGCCCGGAAAGGCGACCAGCACGCATTCGGCGAGGCCGGCGAGGATCCTGTTGGCGAGTCCGGGAATCGCGTTCTGCTCGTGGATCGCGAGCGGCCGGCGCAGCATCGAAGCCATCATGCCGCCGGGGAACGCGACGTAGCCGCCCATCCCCAGTACCACATCCGGGCGTTCGCGCAGAATCGCGCGCGCGCTCTGCCAGAATGCGAAGAGCAGGCTGAAGGGCAGGAAAAGTCGTGCCAGCCAACTGCCGCCGCGCGCGGCGATGGCGCGGATCGGCGACAGATCGTACCCGCGCGCGGGTACGAGGCGCGCTTCCATTCCCGTGGGGGAACCCATCCAGATTACGCGCCAGCCCCGGTTGCGCAGCACGTCGGCCACCGCCAGACCGGGAAACACATGTCCGCCGGTGCCCCCGGCCATAATCAGGATGCTGCGATTCATGCCGGCAGCCCCCGCGCGAGTTGGCGAGTTTCCCAGTCGATGCGCAGCAGGATCGCGATCGCCACGCAGTTGGTCACCAGCCCCGAACCGCCGAAGCTCATCAGCGGTAGCGTCAGCCCCTTGGTAGGGAGCAGCCCCATGTTCACGCCCATGTTGATGAGCGCCTGCGATCCGATCCAGATGCCGACGCCCTGCGCCGCGAGCGCGGCGAAGTGCCTCTCGCGCAGCGCCGCTTGCCGCCCGATCGAGAACGCCCGCGCGACCACCCAGGCAAACAGGGCGATCACCGCGAGCACGCCCGCGATGCCCAGTTCCTCCGCAACCACCGCGAGCAGGAAGTCGGTATGCGCCTCGGGCAGGTAGAAGAGCTTCTCGACACTGGCGCCCAGCCCCACGCCCAACCATTCGCCGCGACCGAAGGCGATCAGCGCATGCGAGAGCTGGTAGCCCTTGCCGTAGGCGTCGGCCCAGGGGTCGAGGTAGCCGAATATCCGGTGCATGCGATACGGCGATGAGAGCACCAGCAGCGCGAAGCCGGCAGTGAGCATCACGATGAGCAGAGTGAAATGCCTGCCGTTCATGCCGCCGAGGAACAGCACCCCGAACGCGATCATTGCGACCACGACGAGCGCGCCGAAATCGGGTTCGCTGAGCAGCAGCCACGCCACGAGCAGCATCACGCCCACCATCGGCAGCAGTCCCTTCCTAAAGTTCTTGAGCACCGCATGCCGGCGTACCGTGTAATCGGCCGCATAAAGCACTGCGGCAAGCTTCATCAGCTCCGACGGTTGCACGTTGAAGAGACGCATTCCCAGCCAGCGACGCGCGCCGTTCACCTCGCGTCCCAGACCGGGCACGAGCACCAGAATAAGCAGCACGATGCCGCCAACGAACAGCCACGGCGCCGCTTTCTGCCAGAGGCGTACCGGCACGAGAAATACCGCGATCGCCGCGCACAGCGCGAGCACGAGAAATGTGCCATGGCGGAAGAGAAAGTACGCCGGATTATTCCCCGCAAAGCGGTTTGCCTCGGCGGTGGCGATCGAAGCGGAGTACACCATCACCAGTCCGAGGGCGGCAAGCAGCAAACCTGCCCAGGCGAGCGAGCGATCGTACTCGGCGCTCGGCGCGTTCTGCGCATAGACGTAGCTAGCCACCGAGCCCCCTTGCCGCCGCGGCGAAAACGTCACCACGGTGCTTGTAGTCCCTGAACATGTCGAAGCTAGCGCATGCGGGCGAAAGCAGCACCGCGTCGCCTTCGCACGCGCAGTCTGCCGCGCGACGCACCGCCTCTTCGAGCGAACCCAGGCGTTCGACCGGAACCGCGCATCCGGCGAGCGCTCTTCCGATAAGCGGCGCGTCGCGACCAATCAGCAGCACGCGCCGCGCGTAACGCGCGACCGGGTCCGCGAGCGGCGCGAAGTCCTGGCCCTTGCCGTCGCCGCCCGCGATCAATACGATCTGACGTCGCAGTCCCTGCAACGCAGCGATCGTCGCCCCAACGTTGGTGCCCTTGGAATCGTCGAAATAATCGACTCCCCGATACACCGCGACGTGCTCGACACGGTGGGGCAGCCCCGCAAAGCTCTTCAGCCCCGCGGCAATCGCGGCGTGGCTGACGCCGACCGCGCGCGCGAGCGCCGCCGCAGCGAGCGCATTGGCCAGATTGTGCTCGCCGTGAATGTTTAACTCGGCGGCATCGAGAATGGGCGTTCGGCCCTGCGCGAGCCACCTCGTCGTGCCGACCACGCGCGCGCCGAGGTCCTCGTCTTCGGAGGGGACATCGAGTCCGAAGCTCATCCGCCTGCGCCCGGGAAGCGACATTGCCATCGATCGCGCATCGTCGCGATTGAGCACTTGCAGACCGTCACCGATGAAGATACGCGCTTTCGCGGCGCCGTATTCGGCGAGTCCCGCATAACGGTCGAGATGGTCCTCGCTAAGATTGAGCATGGTCGCCGCATCGGGCTCGAGCGCCCAGGCGGTCTCCAACTGATAGCTGGAGAGTTCGAGCACCCAGACCTCGGGCATCTTCCCGGCATCGAGGCGCAGCGCGAGTGCATCGAGCGCGGCGGGACCGATGTTGCCGGCGACCTCGCAATCGATACCCGCCGTGCGCAGCAGATGACCGGTCAGCGCGGTAACGGTGGTCTTGCCGTTGGTTCCGGTGACCGCAAGTACCCGACAGCTGCTGCGCGCGCGCACATGCCACGCGAAGAGTTCGATGTCGCCTACCACCGGGATGCCTCGCGCAATCGCCTGGGTGATCAGCGGCTGCGCGAGCGGCAGCCCCGGACTGATACACAGCAGATCGACGCCATCGAGCAGCGAGGGCTCGAAGGGGCCGGCGCGCAGCGGCACGTCGGGCAAGGCAGCAGCGAGTTGTGCGGCCTGGGGGGGCGATCGGCGCGTATCCGCGACAATCGGCCTTGCGTGCTCGCGCGTCAGCCATTTCGCAGCCGAAAAGCCCGTCGCCCCAAGTCCGAGAACGAGTGCGCGCGCGCCGGAAAGGGCGCGCGGCGCGGGTCTGGCCAACTGTGCGAAATGGGGCAGGTTCATATCGACGGTCAGCGCAGCTTGAGAGTCGAAAGCCCGAACAACACCAGCATCATGGTGATGATCCAGAAGCGCACGACGACTTGCGACTCCTTCCATCCCTTGAGCTCGTAATGATGATGGAGCGGTGCCATGCGAAAGACTCGCTTGCCACCGCTTGCCTTGAAGTAGAGGACCTGGATCATCACCGAGAGCGTCTCCATGACGAACACGCCACCCATGATGAAAAGTACAATTTCCTGGCGCACGATCACCGCGATCGTTCCGAGGGCGCCGCCCAGCGCGAGCGCCCCCACGTCGCCCATGAAGACCTCCGCCGGATAGGCGTTGAACCAGAGAAACCCAAGTCCCGCGCCGGCGAGCGCGCCGCAGAACACCGCCAATTCTCCCGAGCCGGGGATGTGCGGAAGGCCCAGGTACCGGGAAAATACCGAGTGCCCGGCAACATAGGCGAACACGCCAAGTCCGCTGCCCACCAGCACCGTTGGCATGATCGCGAGGCCATCCAGGCCGTCGGTGAGATTGACCGCATTGGAGGTACCTACGATCACAAAGAAACTGAGCACGACGAAACCGAATGCCCCGAGTGGGTAGGCGACGTTCTTGAAGAATGGCACGATCAACTCGGACAGAGACGGGGTGCCTTGCGCGATCGACGCAAGGTAGAGCGCCGCAGCGAGACCGATGACCGATTGCCAGAAGAACTTCGCCCGCGCCGACAACCCCTTCGGATTGCGCCGCACGACCTTGCGATAATCGTCTACCCAGCCGACCACACCAAACGCCAGCGTCACGAGCAGGACCACCCAGAGCAGGCGATTCCCCAAGTCGCCCCACAGCAGCGTGGTAATGCCGATCGAGAGCAATATCAGTGCTCCTCCCATGGTCGGCGTGCCGGCCTTGGCAAGGTGGCTCTGGGGACCGTCGTCGCGCACCGCTTGTCCGATCTTGTACGCGGTGAGCTTGCGGATCACGTACGGTCCGAGCAAGAAAGATATCGCGAGCGCGGTGAGGCAGGCCAGTACCGCGCGCAGCGTGATGTAGTTGAAAACGTTGAACAGGCGAATGTCCTTCGCCAGCCATTGCGCGAGTTCGAGCAGCATCAATGTTCCCCTTGCACGGTCGCACCGAGCAGTGCGGCGACTACCCGTTCCATACGCATGAATCGCGACCCCTTAATAAGCAGCGTGGCACGCGGCGCGGCGCGCGTTCGCGTGAGTTCGATCAAATCGTCGATTGATGATGCGTGGCTGCCTGTCGCACCGAATGCCTCGACGGTGTCGCGCGTCGCTTCGCCAATCGCGAGCAGAACCGTAACGCCCTTGCAGCGCGCGTAGCGGCCGACCTCGCGATGAAACTCGGGGCCGCGGTCGCCCACCTCCCCCATGTCGCCGAGTACCAGGACCGTCGGCGGCCGACACGCGGCGAGTACGTCGATGGCGGCACGCACCGAGTCCGGGTTCGCGTTGTAGCTGTCGTCGATTACGGTGACACCGCTGGGCGCGCGCTTTACCTGCAGTCGACCGACGTAGGGGCGAAAATCCTCGAGTCCGGTACGGATCGTCGCCGGCGGAATTCCCGCCGCGTGCGCGCAGGCCGCCGCAGCGAGCGCATTGCGCACGTTGTGCAGCCCGGGAATGCCGAGCGTCGCGGTCGCGGTACCGGCGGGCGTGCGCAGACGCACCTCGCTCAGCAACTGCTTGAGCGTATAGCCGCCGAGCACCTCGGCTTGCCGGGCACCCGCGCCACCCTCCAGGGCAAATCCGAGGATCGACC
>JAOUFA010000047.1 GCA_029858545.1 Betaproteobacteria bacterium | reverse complement strand
GCGGCAAATTTCCCGAGAAGATGCTGGCCTACAACTGCTCGCCGTCGTTCAACTGGAAGAGAAACCTCGACGACGCGACGATCGCCAAGTTCCAGCGGGAACTCGGAGCTATGGGTTACAAGTTCCAGTTCATCACGCTGGCCGGCTTTCACGCGCTCAACTACTCGATGTTCGATCTCGCCTACGGGTATGCACGCAACAACATGACCGCCTTTGTCGAGTTGCAGCAGAAGGAATTCGCCGCCGCCGAGAGGGGTTTCACCGCGGTAAAGCACCAGCGCGAAGTCGGCACCGGCTACTTTGACGAAGTCACCCAGATCGTCACCGGCGGCACCGCATCCACCACGGCACTGCATGGTTCGACCGAGGACGAGCAGTTCTTCGACGACCGGGGCGCGAATAAGAAGATCAAGGCGGCCTAGGACTGAGCCGGCGTCGCGCGCGTTGTGCGGCGCCGGCATCGACTCGAACATGAGCGTAACGGCCCAAATCGCCAGAATCCACGAGGGTCGCAGCGGACTCGCGGACGGGGTCGCGCGCACTATTCTGCGCGGATTCGACAAGCACTACCGGTTGTTCCGCGAGGCGGCCGATCGCGCCAAGCTGCTGTTCCAGAGCGCCGACTGGCCGGCGATGCGCGCGCTGGCGCGCGCGCGAATCGACATGTACGACCGTCGCGTCCAGGAAGCGGTCGAGGAAGTGCTGCACGCTTATCCACAGGCCGAAAGCGACGAGACGCTCTGGGCGGCGATCAAGCTGGCATTCATCGCGCTGTTGCACGACCATAGACAGCCCGAGCTGGCCGAAACCTTTTATAACTCGGTCGCCTGCCAGGTGCTGCACCGGCGCTACTACCGCAACGAGTTCATCTTCTGGCGCCCCGGCATCGCCACCGAGCACCTGGAGGGCGAAGCACCGACTTATCGCTGCTATTACCCCGGGCGCCAGGGCCTGCGCGCGACGCTCAAGGACATCGCGGTGAGCTTCGGCCTCGCCAATCGGTTCGAGGACCTGCCGCGCGACCTGCGCAGCCTGGTACGCGCCCTGCGCCAGCATTTTCCGCGTCCCACCCGCGCCCGTCCGAATCTGCAGATCCAGGTTCTGGAGTCGCTGTTCTTCCGCAACAAGGCTGCCTACATCGTCGGCAAGGTGATCAACGGTCACCGCGAATATCCGTTCACCGTGCCGATTCTGCAGAACCGACGCCGCGAGCTTTTTGTCGATGCGCTCCTGATGGACCAGGATGCGCTGCTGGTGCTCTTTTCCTTCGCACGCGCCTATTTCTTCGTCGACATGGAAGTGCCCTCGGCCTACGTGTCCTTCCTGCGCACGCTGATGCCCAGGAAGCCGCGCGCCGAGTTGTACATGGCGGTCGGTCTGCACAAGCAGGGCAAGACGCTCTTTTACCGCGACCTTCACTACCACCTCAAGCATTCTTCGGACAATTTCGTCACCGCGCCGGGTATCAAGGGGATGGTGATGCTGGTGTTCACGCTGCCATCGTTTCCCTATGTCTTCAAGATCATCCGCGACCGATTTGCGCCGAGCAAGGAAATGACACGGCAGACCGTGAAGGACAAGTATTTCCAGGTGAAGGTGCACGATCGCGTCGGCCGGATGGCCGACACGCTCGAATATTCGCTGGTCGCGCTGCCGCTCGAACGCTTCGCGCCCGAGCTGCTCGATGAGTTGAAGACCGAGGCCGCTTCGTCGATTGAAATCGAGGGCGACAGGCTGGTGATCGGTCACGTCTACATCGAGCGGCGCATGCAGCCCCTGAATATGTATCTCGAAGAGGCGCTGCGCGAGGGCGCCGACGACCGCGTACGCCACGCGCTGCGCGAATATGGCAATGCGATCAAGGAGCTCGCCGCCGCCGGAATATTTCCGGGCGACATGCTGCTGAAGAATTTCGGCGTGACGCGCCACAACCGGGTCGTGTTCTACGACTACGACGAGATCGCCGATATGGCGGATTGCCATTTTCGCAGCATTCCACGACCATCCAGCCTGGAGGACGAGATGTCGGCCGAACCGTACTGGTCGGTGGGTCCGTACGACGTATTCCCGGAACAATTCGACCGCTTTCTGGTCGCCGACCCCCGCATGCGGGAAATCTTCCTCGGCTTTCACCAAGACCTGATGGAGCCCAAATTCTGGCTCGACAAGCAGGCCCGGCTGAACCGGGGCGAGCAGGAGGATGTGTTTCCTTATCCGCAGGACGCCCGCTTCAGACGGAGTTTGCGCACCACCGATAGAGCATCACTCCCATAGCGCCCCGGGCATCACGCATGCGCCACGCACCGTGACGCGCTTGCGGCGCGAGCTATCTCCCGACTCGATCACGACATCGCGCCGCGCGACGCCCAGCCGCTCGGCGAGATATTCGATCAGGGCCCGATTTGCACCGCCGTCGACCGCGCGCGCGGCAAGCCGGATCTTCAGGCGTTCGCCGTGCAGTCCCGCCACTTCGGTACGCGCGGCACCCGGCTGGACGTGCAACTCCAGCACAAGCCCGTCGGGACTGGCCCGGTACCAGGTCACAACATCAACCCGACGTATTCGCGCAGATAGGCCAATGGGATCAACAGCACCTGCAGAAGCACGATCAGAACGAGCGGTGAGATATCGACGTTGCCGATCGGCGGCACGACGCCGCGCAGGGGCCGCAGAAAGGGCCGCGTCAGGGCATTGAAGACCGGCGCAATCGGAGAATAGGGATTTATCCAGGATATGACCGCCTGCACGATCAGCGCAAATACCAGCAGATAAAGGGATAGGCGCAGGAGGTCGACGAAGGCAAGGGCCGCGAGCACGGCGAGCGTCTCGCCCAGACTTCCCGCGTACGGCCTGCCGATGACTGCGTGGATGAGAAACAGCCCGAATCCCTGGACGAGAATCGCCGCGACAAGGCTCGCGAGATCGAGTCCCGCCAAACCCGGCAGAATGCGCCGCAGCGGCATGACGATCCAGTTGGTCGCGGCAATGATGAAACCGCCAAAGGCATTGCGGAACGACACCCTCATCCACTGAAAATGGAACCGCGCAAGAAGCAGGAGCACGATCAGACCGACCGCGGTGTCGATGATTACCTGTGCGATCTGGGCAAGCATGGCGTCAAGGGTTCCTGGATCGGGGACGGGTGGGACGGCGGGGAGCTATTATCGCGAAAGGTTTACGAACGCGCATCAGTCCGCGCGATCGAGCTGGTTTCCGAGTTCGGCGCCGCGCCGGGTTGCGCTCTCGATCGCCCTGGCGAGCCGCTCGCCGAGTTGCTCCTCGGCGAATACGCGCAGCGCGGCCTCGGTGGTACCGCCTTTCGATGTCACCCGCTCGCGCAGAACCGCGGGAGACTCGGCGCTGCCCGCCGCGAGCCGTGCCGCGCCGTGTACGGTCTCCAGCGCGAGCCGCCGCGCCGTATCGGGAGCCAGGCCCAGCGCAGTGCCTGCGGCCGCGAGCTGCTCGATGAACCAGAAGACATAAGCAGGTCCGCTTCCCGAGACCGCGGTCACGACATCCATCTGCGCCTCGTCTTCGAGCCACACCACCTCGCCGACCGCGGCCATGATCGCCCGCGCGTATTCGCGATCCTGCTCGCTGACATCGTTCGGGTTCGCGTACAGGCCCGTGATCCCGGCGCCGATCAGGGCCGGCGTGTTGGGCATCGCGCGCACCAGGCGGCGGTGCCCGCCGAGCCTGCGCGCCAGGGTCGCAAGACGCACGCCTGCCGCAATACTGATCACCAGGTTGGCGTCGCGCCGCACGCCGCAGACGCGCGCCGCTTCGCCGATCTGCTGCGGTTTCACCGCCAGCAGCACGATCTCGTCGGCTGCGGGTGCTCCATCTAGGCGTTCCTCGCACGCAACGCCGTAATGCTCCGCGATGCGTGCGCGCGCGTCGGCGAGTACTTCGACCACGCGCATTTGCTGCGCCGAAAAACCCTTCGCGAGCAGCCCGCCGATCAGCGCGCCCGCCATATTGCCGCCGCCGATAAAGACGATCTTCATACCGCGTCCTCCCTCCTCTGCCGCGTGCCGAAGATCGCGGTGCCGATGCGCAGCAGCGTCGCGCCCTCCGCGATCGCCGACTCCATGTCGTCGGACATTCCCATCGACAGGGTATCGAGTTCGAGGCCTTCTGCGCGCAGGCCATCGAACAATTCGCGCAGTGCGCGAAATCGCGTGCGCTGCAGCCCCCGGTCGGCGGTGGGCTCCGGGACCGCCATCAACCCGCGCAGGCGCAGCCTGGGCAGCCGGGCGACGCGGTGTGCGAGTGCCGCCAGTTCGCCGGGCGCAACACCGCTCTTGGAGGTTTCACCCGAGACGTTCACCTGCAGCAGCACATTGAGCGAAGCAAGTCCGGCGGGGCGCTGTTCGGACAGGCGTCGCGCGACCTTTTCCCGCGCGATGCTGTGCACCCAGGAGAAGTTCTCGGCAACCGCTCGCGTCTTGTTGCTTTGCAGAGGACCGATCATATGCCACGCGATTTCGGCTGTGGCAAGATGCCGCATCTTGTCGAGCGCCTCCTGGAGGTAATTTTCGCCGAACGCACGCTGCCCGGCGGCGTATGCCTCCTCGACTGCCCCGACCGGATGGGCCTTCGAGACGGCGACCAGTGAAATCGTTCCTGTGTCGCGTCCGGCAAGCGTCGCCGCGCGCGCGATGCGCTCCCTGACGGCTTGCAAATTGGCGCCGATCGTTGCCATAATGGGTTGAATTCGTGTGACGATTGGCACGCCCGGAACCCACCTCGACATCACGTGGGCGCCGCGCGAATACGCAGCCGCCGCGGGAAACGCTTCGTCACGGACCCGACACTCCCGTATCGCCCTGGAGCATTGTAATGGATCTCACGGAACTTCTCGCCTTTGTGGTCAAGAACAAGGCCTCCGACCTGCATCTGTCCTCGGGTCTGCCGCCGATGATCCGCGTGCACGGCGACGTCAAGCGCATCAATCTGCCCGCGCTCGAGCACAAGGACGTGCATTCGATGGTCTACGACATCATGAACGACGGGCAGAGAAAGTACTACGAGGAAAACCTCGAGTGCGACTTCTCCTTCGCGGTTCCCAACCTGGCGCGTTTTCGGGTGAACGCGTTCAACCAGAACCGCGGCGCCGCCGCGGTAATGCGGACGATTCCGTCCAAGATCCTGACGCTCGAGGAACTCAAGGCACCGAAAATTCTCGCCGAGGTCGCCGACCAGCCGCGCGGCATCGTGCTGGTCACCGGGCCGACGGGCTCGGGCAAGTCGACCACCCTCGCCGGAATGGTCAACCACAAGAACGAAACCGAATACGGCCATATCCTCACCATCGAGGACCCGATCGAATTCGTGCACGAGTCGAAGAAGTGCCTCATCAACCAGCGCGAGGTCGGCCCGCACACCCTGTCCTTCGCCAACGCCCTGCGCAGCGCGCTGCGCGAGGACCCGGACGTGATCCTGGTGGGTGAGATGCGCGACCTGGAAACGATACGCCTCGCGCTGTCTGGCGCGGAAACCGGTCACCTGGTATTCGGGACCCTGCACACCTCGTCGGCCGCGAAGACCATCGACCGGATCGTCGACGTATTTCCCGCGGCCGAGAAGGAAATGGTGCGCTCGATGCTGTCCGAATCGATCCGCGCGATCATCTCGCAGACCCTGCTCAAGACGAAGGACGGTCAGGGACGGGTCGCCGCCCACGAAATCATGATCGGCACGCCCGCGATCCGCAACCTGATCCGCGAGAACAAGATCGCGCAGATGTACTCGGCGATTCAGACCGGCCGTCAGCTCGGCATGCAGACGCTCGATCAGAACCTCCAGGAACTGGTGGCGCGCAACGTCATTTCCGCTGCGGAGGCGCGCAGCAAGGCGGCGAACAAGGACAATTTCGCGGGGTAGTCCGCTCGCGCCTACGAATCAATCGCGGCCGCCGCGGCGGCCGCTGACAGGAGTCCAGGATGGAAAGAGAACAGGCAACCAAATTCATGTACGACCTGTTGCGCGCACTGACGGCGCGCAAGGGTTCGGACCTCTTCATCACCGCGAATTTCCCGCCGGCGATGAAGATCGACGGCAAGATGACGCCGGTGTCGCAACAGGGGTTGGCGCCGCAGCACACGGCGATGCTCGCGCGCTCGATCATGAACGACCGGCAGGCGGCCGATTTCGAATCCACCAAGGAATGCAACTTCGCGATCAGCCCCGCCAATATCGGGCGCTTTCGCGTCAATTGCTTCGTTCAGCAGGGTTCGGTCGGCATGGTGCTGCGCGTGATCACGACCACGATCCCCAAGTTCGAGGATCTGGGGCTGCCCCCCGTCCTGAAGGATGTGGCGATGACCAAGCGCGGGCTGGTGATCTTCGTCGGCGGAACCGGTTCCGGAAAGTCCACCTCGCTTGCGGCAATGATCGGCTATCGCAACGAGAATTCGCACGGCCACATCATCACCATCGAGGATCCGGTCGAGTTCGTGCATCCGCACAAGAATTGCATCATCACCCAGCGCGAAGTGGGGGTCGACACCGATTCCTGGGAAACGGCGCTCAAGAACACCCTGCGGCAGGCACCCGACGTGATCCTGATTGGCGAGATTCGCGAGCGCGAGGTGATGGAGCACGCGGTGGCGTTCGCCGAAACCGGCCACCTCGCGCTCGGCACGCTGCACGCCAACAACTCCAACCAGGCGATGGACCGCATCATCAACTTCTTTCCCGAGGAGCGCCGCGCGCAGCTGCTCATGGACCTGTCGCTCAATCTCAAGGCGGTGATATCGCAGCGCCTGATTCCCCTGCGCGAGGGCAAGGGCCGCGCCGCGGCGGTCGAGGTGATGCTCAACAGCCCGCTGATCTCCGACCTGATCTTCAAAGGCGAGATTCAAGAGATCAAGGAAATCATGAAGAAGTCTCGCGAGATGGGGATGCAGACCTTCGATCAGGCGCTCTTCGATCTCTACGAGGCCGACCGGATCAGCTACGAGGATGCGCTGCGCTTCGCCGATTCCACCAATGAGGTGCGTCTCGCGATCAAACTCCACGGCAAGGAAGCCAAGGGGCGCGACCTCACCCAGGGTCTGGGTCACCTCGATCTGGTGCAGGAGGAGAAGAAGTCCTTCATGTAGCGGGGGATCAGGTCTTCACCCTGCGGTGACTGCCCGCGACGATATCGAACTGGTACAGCCTGCATTCCAGCGCGCCGTTATACAGCGGGATGCGGCGTGACGGCGTGAGCCGGATCAGTTTTGGCAGGCGCAGGTCGGCAGTGAACAGGTGGCAGCGCCAGCCGGCGAAGTGCTTCTTCAGCGCGTCGCCCAGCTTCGGGTAGAACTGCGCGAGCTCGTCCCGCGCCCCGATGCGTTCCCCGTACGGCGGATTGGCGATCAGGACTCCCTGCGGGGCCGGCGCCGCGCGTTCGAGCACATCCGTGCGCTCCAGACGAACCCAGCGTTCGACTCCTGCCGCGGCGAGATTGCGCCGCGCGGCATCGAGTGCCTGCGGGTCCCAATCGCTGCCGAACAATTCCAGGCGCGCCACGGCGCGTTCGGCGGGTTGCGCCGCCTCGCCGCGCAGCCGCTGCCACAGCGCGCTGTCGTAAGCGAGAAGCCGTTCGAAGGCGAATTCGCGGCGCGCTCCGGGCGCCCGGCCGCGCGCCATCGCGGCGGCCTCGACCAGGATGGTTGCGCCGCCGCACATCGGATCGACGAGCGGCGCCTCGGGCGTCCAGCCGGAAAGCATGACGATTCCGGCGGCCAGGTTCTCGCGCAGCGGCGCTTCGGCCTCGGCGGCGCGCCAGCCGCGCTTGAAGAGCGGCTCGCCCGAGGTGTCGAGATACAGCAGCCCGCGCGCCGCTTCGAGGAAGACGTGTACACGAACTTCCGGCGCGGCACGATCGACATCCGGTCGGCGACCCGTCGCGTCACGAAACCGATCGCATACCGCATCCTTGACGCGAAGCGTCGCGAATTCCAGGCTCGTCAGAGGGCTCTGTTGCGCCGTGAGATTCACCCGTATCGAGCGATCGACGGTGAACAGACGCGGCCAGTCGATTGCACGCGCCGCTGCGTAGAGCTGGGCTTCGTTCGCGTAGTCGAAGGCGCCCACGCGCCAGAGAACCCGCGAGGCGATGCGTGACCACAGATTCGCCCGATAGCAAGCCCCCCAGTCGCCGGAGAACGACACTCCTCCCGCGACCGACTCGATCGCCTGCGCGCCGAACGTCGCGAGCTCCTCTGCCAGCAGCGGCTCGAGACCGCGAGGACAGGGTGCGAAGAACGCCTCAGAAGGGCTTGAGGACAACCAGGAACACCGCGCCAAAGAGCAGGACGGTCGGCAGCTCGTTGAACCAGCGGTACCAGCGATGCGAGTGCGTGTTTCGGTCGCGCCGGAAGTCGAGCATCAGCTTTCCGCACCAGACGTGATAGGCCAACAGAATCAATACCAGCCCGAGCTTCGCGTGCAGCCAGGCTCCCGAAAATCCATAGCCGAGCCACAACCAGGTGCCGAACACGATGGTCAGCACGCCGCCCGGGGTGGTAATCCCCCAGAAGAGCTTGCGTTCCATGATCTTGAATCGATCCAGGGAAACGCGATCCTCGCTCATCGCGTGATAGACGAACAGACGCGGGAGATAGAAAAGACCCGCGAACCAGGTCACCATGAAGATGATGTGCAGCGACTTCAGCCAGAGCATGCGCGATATCCGCCGAGAAGGCGCCGGTGCGGCGGCACCGGCACGGGACAAAAGCCGACGATAGCATAGCCGGCGCGAACCGCCCGCGATCCGGGCGTGGCCGATGGCCCGCGCACCGCGCCCGCTGCACCAGCCGGCGTTGCCGCGAGCACCGCGTCCCTTGCTTTCACCGCAGACGCCAGTTCGACCTGACGATGCCGCGTAGCACGTTCAGCTTGCCGTGAAAGAAGTGATCCGTGCCCGGCACGACGATCACCGGCTGATCGAGCGGGCGCGCCCAGTCGAGCACATCGGCAAGCGGCACCGTCTCATCGCGCTCGCCGTGGATGACGAGCGTATCGACCGGCACCGCGCCGACCTCGATGCGCTTCACCGCGAGCCCCACAAGCAGCAAGCGCTCGGGCGCGACGCGCGCCGCGAGCCGTGTCTGCATCGCCGCGCCGAATGAAAAGCCGGCGAGCACGGGCTTGCCCGCACCGAATTCCTGCTGTGCGTAGGCGAGCGCCGCGGCGAGATCGTCAACCTCTCCACGTCCGGCGTCATGGCTGCCCTCGCTCGCGCCGACGCCGCGGAAATTCGGACGCAACGCGACATACCCGAGTTCGATCAAGGCGCGCGCGAGGGTCTGCACGACCTTGTTGTCGAGCGTGCCGCCGTGCAGGGGATGCGGATGCGCGACCAGGGCGATGCCCCGCGCCGGTTCCTCGGGCTCATCGATCGCGCATTCGATGCGCCCGGCGGGACCGGGCAGCATCACGCGCCGCGTACGCGGGCGCATCAGATGCGCAGCCGCTCCACAATGCGCCCGTTGCGCAGGTGTTCCTCGACGATCTCGTCGATGTCATCGCGATCGACATAGGTATACCAGACGCCCTCCGGATAGACCACCGCGCAGGGCCCCTGCTCGCAGCGATCGAGGCAGCCGGCCTGGTTGACGCGCAGTTTGCCCTCGCCCGCGAGGCCGAGTTCCTTGACCCGCTGCTTGGCATAGTCGCGCATCGCCGAGGCACCCCTGGGATTGCAGCTCTCGCGGCCGTCGTCGCGCTGGTTGCAGCAAAAGAAGATATGGCGTTCGTAATAGGACATGGTGCCGATTCTACCTTTGCCCGGCGCGGCGTGAAGCGAGCAGGATCAGATAGGCCAGCGCGGCGAATGGCCAGGCGAAAGACACCAGGCGCGTAAGGCCGTTGAAATTGAGAAAATGTCCCTGCTGCCAGACGGTGAGCGTGGCAGCCAGGTAAGGATTGGGCGGCGCCAGATTGACGAACACCGTGGCCGCGAGCAGCAGTATCGCGGCGAGCACGAGCCGCGCGCCACGCGGCATGGCCAGCGCGGCAAACGCCGCGAGCAGACCGATCGCGAGCCCCTGTTTGGCTCCCGGCGTCAACCAGGCGAAGACATGCTCGACGCGCAACACGATCACAAACGCGGCGCTTTTCACGCACAGCGCGAGCAGCACAAGAAGAACCAAGGCGCGACGGACCAGCCGGTCCGATACCGCGAGATCGGCGAACAGAATCGCCACGGCGAGCAGGTTGGCCGCGGCAGCAAGCGTTTCGATGGTCACGAAGAAGCGCGGCGCGTAGCCGCGTCCTTCGGTGGCGGCGAACAGGTCGCGGAGATCTCCGGCGCCGAACAGCAGCATCGTGGGGTTGAGCTGCGTGAAGAGCCAGAGCGCGATCAGCACCAGTCCCAGGTCCGCATCGAGCCCGGCGCGAAACACGCTTCTGCGCCATTGTTTCAGCGGGCCCGCCTCGGCCAGGATGCGCGGCGCATAGCGTGCGCCGAGCGCGCCCCCCAGAAGGGCACCCGCGATGTTGCACAGCAAATCGACGTTCGAGGCGAAGCGGGTGGGCAAATAACTCTGCGTGGCTTCCAGAAGAAGCGATAGCAGCGCGCCGCAGACCGCGCCGGCGAAAAGCGCCCGGCGTTTGCGCCATCCCGGATAGACGGCGAGCGCGCAGAGCAGACCCAGCGGCAGATAGCCCAGCACATTCGCCGCGACATCGAAGACCGTCAGAAAGCGCGGCCAGGGTGCGCTGAGAAAGGCCAGCGCAGAAATCTGCGGATCGCGCCATCCCGAAAACGGATAAAGCGACGCATAGACCACCAGCACGGCATAGACGCCGAACATCAGCCGCGCGAGCGGCGAGCCGCGCGGCGCGACCGTCCCCACCGCGGCAGGCAACTGCGCCATGCCGCGCCTAGAGCGCCCGCACGAGGGCGAGCACCAACCCCCCCGCGGCGATCGCAACCAGCACGGCGAGCAGTCCATTGCGGCGCGCCTGCTGCGTGGCGAGCGCCGCCAGCGCATCACGCAGCGTCGCCGCGCTGTCCTGCGACAGCGTACGATGCAGCAACCGCGGCAACTGCGGCAGCGTCGAGGCCCAGTAGGGAGCTTCGTGGCGCAGCACGCGCAACACGCCGCGCCAGCCGATCTGCTCGCTCATCCAGCGTTCGAGATAGGGTTTGGCGGTCTGCCAGAGATCGAGTTCCGGGTCGAGGTCGCGGCCGAGGCCCTCGATATTGAGCAGCGTCTTTTGCAGCATCACGAGTTGCGGCTGGACTTCGACATTGAAGCGTCGTGAGATCTGGAAAAGCCGCAGCAGCAGCTTGCCGAAATAGATTTCGCTCAGCGGCCGCGCGAAGATCGGCTCGCACACCGCGCGGATCGCAGCCTCGAAGCTGTCGGGTCGGGTCCCCTCCGGAACCCAGCCGGCGTCGAGGTGCGCCTGCGCAACGCCCCGGTAGTCGCGGTTGAAGAAGGCGATGAAATTGCGTGCCAGGTACTGCTTGTCGGTGTCGGTCAGCGCCCCCATGATGCCGAAGTCGAGCGCAATGTAGCGGCCATCGTCGGTGACGAAGATATTGCCGGGATGCATGTCGGCGTGGAAGAAGCCGTCGCGGAACACCTGGGTAAAGAAGATCTCCACGCCGGCGCGCGCGAGGCGGGGGATATCGACACCCAGTTCGCGCAGGCGCGCCACCTGTGACACCGGGATGCCGCGCATTCTCTCCATTACCATCACGCGCTGCGCGCACCAGTCCCAGTAGATCTCGGGCACGACGAGCAGCGCCGAGCCGGAGAAATTGCGCCGCAGCTGGCTTGCATTGGCCGCCTCGCGCAGCAAATCGACTTCCTCCTCCAGATGATGCGCGAACTCGGCGACCACCTCGCGCGGCTTCAGGCGCCGGCCGTCGGCGAAGAGTCGCTCGATGAGCACCGCGGCGGTCTGCAACAGGAGCAGGTCCCGGGCGATTTCCTCCTCGACCGCCGGTCGCAGCACCTTCACCGCGGCCTCGCGCCCGTCGCGCAGGACCGCGAGATGCACCTGCGCGACCGAGGCGCTCGCGACCGCCTCGTGCTCGAAGCTGGCGAACAGCTCGCCCAGCGGTTTGCCGAGCGATCGTTCGATCTCGGCGACCGCCAGTTCAGCCGGAAACGGGGGCACCTGATCCTGCAGCTTGGCCAGTTCGTCGGCAAGATCGGCGGGCAGCAGGTCACGCCGCGTGGAAAGGACCTGGCCGAATTTGACGAAAATCGGCCCCAGCGTTTCCAGCGCGCGACGCAGCCGTTCGGCGCGCGGTGCGCCCGCTTCGCGCGCCAACGCCCGCAGCATCGCGCTGGCAATGCGATTGTGCGTCAGGCGCGGGACAAACTCGAACAAACCGAAGCGCAGGCTGACCGAGAGGATGCGCAGCAGGCGCAGGAGATTCGACATATCGGGACGCTCAGGCAACGCGGCGCACGCGTGCCTCCAGACGCTCCACCGCGTCGCGCAGCTGCGCGACGCGCGCGGAGAAATCGTCGAACTCGGCGCGGGCGACCAGCATGCGCCGCTCCTCGATCGCGTACTCGGCAAAACTCGCGCCGATCCGCTTCAGCGCGTCGAACTGCCAGGCGAGCGCGTCGCGCGCGAGATTCGCCGCGCGGTGCGCGGCCATATCGCCGATCAGCCCGGAAAGGTCTTCCTCGACATCCCAGCGCAGGTTTCGAACCAGATAGAGCACTTCGGTGGCGAGGCGTGCGTTGCCGCTCACCCCGACCGCGCGCATGAAGTGCTCCTCGCCGCGCGCCAGCGCGGGCAGGGCCTCCGGGCCCAGGTGGATGGTCAGCGTGGGCGTCGCCGTGGCGGTCGGCGCGACCCGCCCGTCGGCAAGGATTTCAAATGTCAGGTCGGGAAGCGGGGGGGCACGGAACCGCACCACCTCTCCCGCGAAAGGCGCGAGCCTGTCGCTTGCCCAGGATTCGGTCTCCAGCAGGTGGTTGAGGGCGGCTGCGAACGGTGTCTCGATAACGGTCATGGACGGCGCGCCGGAAAGATGTCAGACACTGGCTCCGCGTTGTCCGCCAACGCAAAAGCAAAAAAGGCCACCCTGCGGTGGCCTTGCTCGTGATTCTAGCAGCAGGGCGAATCGGGAACCCGCCGGGGTGCGCCGGTCCGGGGCTCGTCCACCCCGGATGGGCGGCAACGGGGCGCACAACCCCCCCGCGCGGCACCCTGCCGCATCGCCCGTCGAGCGATCAATGCATCTGCTGGATTCCGGCCAGCAACCAGCCGGTCGAGCCGTCCTCGGGTTTGGCGAGATTCCAGACCTCCTCAAAACCCACCGGGGCGCTGCCGGCGAGCTCCTGCATCATTCCCGAGAAGCGCACACTCGCCAGGTATCTGCCCTGTTCGGAGACGACATCGAGCATGTCGGCATTCAGGGTGACGACATCGGTCTGTTGCGGAAGCAGACGGCCGCCGCGCTTGCGTTCCTGGATATCGCGCGCCAGTTCGGCGTACATCTCGGTGGTGGTGAACTCCCTGATCTGATCGAGATCGCCGAGATCGTTGGCGACCTGCATCTTGATGAAATTCAGCTTTGCCGCACGCAGAAAACCCTGCGCATCGAAATCGGCCGGGAGATTCGGTGAAGTCTGCCGCTGCGGCGGCTCGAAACCGGCCGCCTGGGAGGGAGGCGGGGCCACCACGGTTTCGTTTCCCATTGCCGGATCACCCGCTCCCGCTCCCGCTCCCGCGTAGCGCAAGGCGTTCGCCTCGCCGCGGCGCTGGCGGAGCATGCCGAAAAGCAGTGCGGCACCGACCGCGAGCAAAAGCACCATGAGTATGCCGCCCATACCGCCGCCCGCAGAAATCATGGACCCGAGCAAACCACCGATCGCGAGACCGCCGAGCAGCGGCAGCCACTTGCCGCCCCCCTGGGCCGGCGCTGCCTGCGCCGCGGCCGGTTGCGCAGCTGCCGCTTGCTGGGTCTGGGGGGGCGCACTGGCCTGACGATTCGTCGTCACGCTCCTTTGCACGCCACTCGAGCGAGCGCCACCCATGCGCGCAGCTTCCACATCGGTCACGACGACAGCCGCCGTCAACAGGGACAACGCCACGCCAAGCACATACTTTGACTTTGCGAACCCGGTCCCGCGCGCTCCAGACTTACGCATCATTTCGGCCTCATAAAGTGTGAACAAATACCGCTTCCCGCTATCCTACCGCAGCTGCATGGCGAAAAACAAATACTCACAGACAATTACATTCGATATCCGCGATGCAAGGCAACCACTCCCGCGCTCAGATTGAAATGCTCCACCGCCGCAAGCCCGGCGTGTTCCATCATCGTCGTGAGCGTTGCCTGGTCCGGGTGCATGCGAATCGATTCGGCGAGATAACGGTAGGAGGCCGCATCACCCGCGACACGCTGTCCCAACCAGGGGAGCAGCTTGAATGAATACAGGT
>JAOUFA010000046.1 GCA_029858545.1 Betaproteobacteria bacterium | reverse complement strand
ATCGCCACCGAGACCGGCGCGGGCCAGTGGGGCTCGTCGCTCGCTTTCGCGGGTGCGTTGTTCGGCATCGAGGTAAAGGTCTTCATGGTGCGCGTGTCGTACAACCAAAAACCCTACCGACGCGCACTGATGGAAACCTACGGCGCGACCTGCGTCGCCTCACCCTCCAGCGAGACCCAGTCGGGCCGCGCGATCCTGGAGAAGAACCGCGACCATCCCGGCAGTCTCGGCATCGCCATCTCCGAAGCGGTCGAAGTGGCCGCGACGCACGACGACACCAAGTACGCGCTCGGCTCGGTGTTGAACCACGTCCTCATGCACCAGACGGTGGTTGGCCAGGAGGCGATGGCGCAACTCGAGATGGCGAATGACTATCCCGATGTCATCGTCGGCTGCACCGGCGGCGGATCGAACTTCGCCGGAATTGCCTTTCCGTTCATCGGCGCGCAATTGCGCGGCGGCAAGAAGGTTCGCGTGGTGGCGATCGAGCCCGCCGCCTGCCCCAGCCTCACGCGCGGCCAATATGCCTATGATTTCGGCGACACCAGCCACCTCACGCCGCTGGTCAAGATGCACACGCTTGGCTCGACCTTCACGCCCCCCGGCTTTCACGCCGGCGGCCTGCGCTATCACGGCATGGCGCCGCTGGTGTCGCATTGCAAGGAACTGGGTTTGATCGAAGCGCGCGCCTATACGCAGACCGATGTATTCAAGGCGGGCGTCGATTTCGCGCGCGCCGAGGGCATCCTCCCCGCGCCGGAAGCCAATCACGCGGTGAAAGGGGCGATCGACGAAGCGCTGCGCTGCAAGGCAGAGGGCAAGTCGCGCAGCATTCTCTTCAACCTGTGCGGGCACGGCCACTTCGACATGCAGGCCTACATGGACTACTTCGCCGGCAAGCTCACCGACCAGAAGTACGACGAAGGCGAACTCGCGATGGCGCTCGCGGGCCTGCCCGCGGTGCCGAAGGCGGCCTGATGAAGAAGGCCTTCGGTCGGTCGCTTGCCTGCGCTGTGGCGTTCTCATTTGCGTTCGCCGCGCAGGCGCAGCAGCAAGGCGCCGAACTGATCGCGAAGAAAGGCTGCCGCAAGTGCCACGCGCTCGACACGAGCCGCGACGCGATCTCGCTGAAGGAGATCGCCGCGAAGTATCGCGGCAAGTCCCGGGCGGTTGATGCGCTAAGCGCCGAGTACCGCAAGGCCGGGGACCACGCGCGAATTCGCGTCTCGGATGAGGAGCTCAAAGCGCTGGCGGAGCATGTTCTCTCGCTGAAGTGACGGCGCGCGCGGGCGCAGTCGCGCTCAGAACGCGCCGCGCCTGATCTCATCCGCCGCGGCGCGGGCAGCCAGCCAGCCGAGCCCGAGCGCGCTGAGCAGTCCGTTGCCCGAGAGATAACCCAGCGCGCCGCTTCGTCCGCTGATGCCGGCGGCGGCGCCGCCGCCGGCGTACAGGTTCGGAATCGGTCTGCCGTCGATCGCGAGCACGCGGGCGTCGGGATCCGTCTTCAGTCCACCCTGGGTATGGAACAGTCCCGGTAGCACCTGCGCGATCCAGTACGGCGGCACCAGCGGCGCCATTGCAGACGCATCGCGGCCGAATGCGTCGGGCCGAACGCCGCGCGCGGCCAGGTTGTAGACGTCGATTGCGCGCTGGAAGACGCTTCCCTCGGCAAGGGGCTTGATGCCGCCGTAGTCGAACAGTTCCTTGAATTCCTCCTCGCGCTGCGCGTGGCGGCAGATGCGATCGTCGAATACCGCATACACCTTCGCGCCCTGCTGCACCCGGGAAAGCACGTCTTTCGCGAAACCCGAGTAACCGCGCGCCTCGTTGCCGAAACGCGTGCCGCTGTCGTCGACCAGGATGCCGCCCTTCTCGATGGTGGTCCAGGAAAGCAACTGCCCGTGCGGCGTGCTCACCGCGGCATAGCCCTGATAGGCGCCCATGTTCGCCAGCGCGGCGCCCAATCCGCGCCCCCAGCGCAACGCTTCGCCGGTCGAACCCCGCGCACCAAAGTACTGCGCACCCGCGATCTCGGGGCAGTACTCGCGCACCAGATCCGGCGCCGCGGCAAAGCCGTTGCAGGCAAGCAGGATCTTCTTCGCGCCCAGGCGCGTCTCGCGCGCCCGGCCGCCGCCCGCCACCACGCCCGCCGGTACGCCGCGCGCATCGACGACCAGTTCGTTCACCGGATTGCCGGTCACCACGGGAATGCCGCGCCTTTGCGCCGCGCCGAGCAGATCGGCAAGCAGATCGCTGCCGCGGCGCGATCCCGGCGCATGCAATCTCGGCAGCGAGTGCCCGACATGCGCGTAATCGGTGATGATGTCCAGCCGCGATGGCACCCGATCAACGAGCCACTCGCACAGCGGGGCGGAGATCTCGATCAGGCGCTGCATCACCTCGGGCACGTCGTGCTCTCCGGCGGTGCGGCGGTAATCCGCAAGCATCTTCTCGGGCGAATCCGCGATGCCCGCCGCGCGCTGGAAGCGCGTGCCCGCCCCCGGCACCGAACCGGTCGACAGCGCCGTATTGCCGCCGGGACGCTCGAATTTCTCAATCACCGCGGTCTGCAGGCCCTCGTCGTGCGCGGCAATCGCGGCGGCCAGGCCGCAGGCGCCCGCGCCGACCGCGAGCAGGTCAAGCTCCATGTCCCAGTTCAAACTTCGGATCTCCCGCAATGCGCCGCCACGAGAATTCCTGCGCCGGCTAGAACAGCTCCCACAGGTTCTCCTTGCCGGCGAGCTCCGCGCTCGGGCCGTCGAAGATCAGTCTGCCGGTCTTCACCACCAGCGCGCGCTCGACCTCGCGCAACGTCGCCTGTACATTCTGCTCGACGATCACGATCGTGGTGCGCGAACGCTCGTTGATGCTGCGCAGGCTGTGCAGGACATCGCGTACGACGATCGGCGCAAGGCCGGTGCACGGCTCGTCGAGCAGCAGGATCGACGGCCGCGTCATCAGCGCCATGCCGAGCGCGAGCATCTGCTGCTGCCCACCCGAGAGCGAACCGGCGAGCTGATCGCGCCGCTCGCGCAGGATGGGGAACAGGCCATACATCTCTTCGATGCCGCCCCGGTCGTGCATCAGTCCCGCGATGGTGAGATTCTGCGCCACCGAGAGCTCGCGAAACACGTTGTGCCCCTGCGGCACGAAACCGATGCCGCGCCGCGCATTGCGATACACTTCGCCGGATTCGACCGGCTCGCCCCGATAGAGTACGCGACCGCCCACCTCGCCCACGTCGCCGATGCCGCAGCGCAGGAGCGTGGTCTTGCCGGCGCCGTTGTGGCCGAATACGCCCACGCGCTCACCCTCGCGCACTTCGAAGCTGACGTCCTTCAGCGCCTGGAATCCGCCGTACGACGCGCTGACGTTTTCGTAGCGCAGCATGTCAGGCTCCGAAATACAGTTCGGCGAGCGTCTTGCTCGCGAGCAGGTCGGCGATGCCGCCGCGTTCGAGGATCCGCCCGTTGGCCATGAATACCGCGCTCGTGCACAGGTCGCGGATGAAAGAGATGTTGTGCTCGACCACGCACACCGCGCGCCCCCGCGCCGCCTCCTCGCGCACCACGGCCCTCATCGTCTCGTAGGATTGCCCCTCGACCCCGGCCATCGGCTCGTCGAGCAGCAGGCAGGGACCGTCGTTCATCAGCGCGCGTGCCAGCCCGACGAGCTTTTGCTGACCGAACGGAAGGTCGGTCACCGAACTATCCGCGAGATGCGCGAGTTGCATTCGCTCGAGGATACCCAGCGCCCGATCGCAGGCCTCGGCATCGGCCTGTCGCACCGTGCCGGGCCGCAGGCACAGACGCAGCAGCGATTCACCCGCGTAGTCGCGCGGCGCGACCACCATGTTTTCGAGCACCGTCATGGTCTGAAACAGCCGCATGTTCTGCCAGGTGCGCGCGATGCCCATGCGCGCGCGCTGGTGCACCCGCATCGCGCCGATACGCACACCCGCCACGAGGATCTCGCCCGTGTCGGTCGGGAATATTCCCGAAATCAGGTTGAAGAGCGAAGTCTTGCCTGCGCCGTTGGGCCCGATCAATCCGAGGATCTGGCCCGCCTGGAGATCCAGCATGATGTCGTCGGCAACGACGATTCCGCCGAAGCGCTTGCTGACGCCCCGCAATTCGAGGACGCTCATACGCGCCCTGCCCGGCGGTGCGCAAGCGGCGCAGGCGGCTCGGGAGACACCAGGCCCTGCGGCTTGAGAAACAGGAACAGAATCACCAGCAGCGTAAAGATCATTCCCTGCACCGGTGCCATATAGCTCGGCGGCAGCTGCAGAAAGGTGATTGCCTGCGGCAGTGCGACCAGCATCAACGCGCCGACCACCGGTCCCCAGGTGGAGCCCATGCCGCCCACCACCACCATCGTCAGCATCGTGCCCGAGGCAAGGATCTCGTACTGCTCGGGAGTCAGGTACTGAAAATAGAACGCGTAGATGCCTCCCGCGACCCCGGCCAGACCGCAGCCGACGGCGAAGATGGCGATCTTGATGCGCGTCGCATCGCGTCCGAGCGCGATGAACGCCAGTTCGTCGTCGCGCATCGCGTTGATGGCGCGCCCGTAGGGCCCGCGCACGATCCAGCGGATCAGCAGCACCGTCCCCGCGGCGGCCGCCAGCGCGATGATCGAGAACACCGCGCCGCGCTCGGGGCCGGCGATCGGCGTGGGGATGTTGGAAAGTCCGCCCTGGCTGCCGGTGATCTCGATGTTCTTGATCACCTGGAGCAGGCCCAGCTGGAAGCCGATCGAGGTGATCATCAGATAGTCGCCCGAGATGCGCAGCGACGGCAACGAGATCATCAGCGAGAACACGGCCGCGACCACCGCACCGGCGAGTGTCGCGAGCACCGGGTTGAGGCCGAAGTGAATCGCCAGCAGCGCCGCGGTATACGCGCCCAGGGCGAAGAAGATCGGATGCGCGATCGACGCGAGTCCTGCCCTGCCGATGATCAAGTTGAAGCTCGCGGCCAGCACGATGTAGATGCCGACCAGGATGAGAATGGAGAAGACGTAGTCCATCGCGCCTCAGCCGCGCCGCAGGCCAAACCGCCTGAGCAGGCGCATCGGATGCGCACCGCTCGGGAAGAACAGGATAGTGACGAACAGGAACACATACAGGATCATTCCCTGCCACTTGGAAGGGACGATCAGGATGCTGTAGCTCTGCAGCAGCGAGAGCGTCACTGCCGCGATCGCCGCGCCGAGTACGCTACCCATGCCGCCGAGCAGCGTGGCGATGACGGCAAAGATCATGAGCTGCAGCGGCGCGGTGGGAATCACCGCGGTGCGCGTGCCATAAAGGTACATGCCCGCGCAGACCAACACCGATGCGAGGGCAAACGCAATCAGGTAGGCACGCTTGGCACTGATGCCGTAGAGCTCGGCGAGCTCGGCGTTGTCGGACACCGCGACAAGGCAACGGCCGTCGGACGAAAAGCGCAGGTAGAGCGCGAGCGCCGTCGCCAGCCCGATCGTCACGCCCAGCGCGAGCAGATCCCAGTCGCTCACCGCGATGCCCGCGACGATCCGCACCGGCGAGAGAATCCGCTCGAAGAGCGGGGCCGGCTCGGTGCCGAAGATCAGGGTGAGGGCGTAGGCGGCGAACTCGGAACACACCAGTGTGAAAATAAAGAACAGCAGGCTCGATGAGCGCCGTGCGCGCAGAACGCGAAAGCCGAAACGCTCGAGTGCCAGCGTCGCGGCAAGGGTGAGCGCGAGCCCGAAGCCGACGGACGGCAGCGTCGGCCAGCCGAACTGGTTGACGCCCGCGTACATCGCGTAGAACGCAATCGCCATCATTCCGGCCTGCGCGAAGTTCCACAGCTTCACCACCTTCAGGACGAGCGCGAAGGCGATCGTGAACAGGACCATGTGGCTCGAGGTGGCGAGCCCGGTCCAGAGGATCTGCGCGAGTACCGCGGGTTCGAACATGATGGGAAAGCGACGCGAGGCGCGAGCCCCGCGTCGCCTGGCCGTTGCGACCGGTTAATTCACCGTGGCGAGCAGGACGAACTTGCCCTTTTCGACGGTCATCAGATTGACCGGCTTCTTCACCCGGTGCGTCGCATCGACTTCGACCACGCCCGTGAGCGGCAGGTCGAAACGCCGCACCCCCAGCAGAGCCTTGCGCATATTCTCGCCGGTGATCGGCAGCTTGTTCTTCAGTACCCATTCGTACATCCGCGCCACCATTACCGGCGCATCGTGCAGGTACTGCGTGTACGGCAGGCCGTTCGGCACCCGGTTCTCCTGCTTCTGCCAGCGCTCGACGTATTCCTTCACCTGCGGCCGTTCGCCTACTCCCGGCGCGAGCGAGGTCACGATCAGGCCTTCGGCGGCGGGTCCCAGCTGCTTGATGATGTTCGGATTGTAGCCGGCCGAATAGGTCGAGACGCGCTGCTGCAGACCGAGCTGGCGCATCTGGGCGATCACCTGCGGCAGATCGGTGATCAATCCGTGAATGTGCACCATCTCCGGATTGGCGGCACGCACCTTGAGCAGCATCCCCGAATAATCGGTCGCCTTGGGATCGTAGGCCTCGTAGGCGACCACCTTGCCGCCGACACTCTCGAAGGCGTCGCGGTAGACCTTCGCCGCTTCCACGCCGGTGTCGTTGTTGATGTAGAGCACCGCGGCGGTCTTTTTGCCGAGCGACTGGTGTGCGTAGCGCGCCACCGCGTTGACGTCGACGTCGGCAAGCGGGAAGGTGGTGAACACGTAATCTCCGAGGGACGCGATCTCGGGCGAGTTCGCGCCGACCGAAAGTTCGAGTACCTTCTCGCGGTTGGCGATCGGCGCCACCGCCTTCACGACCGCGCTCCAGGCGGTGATGAACACCGGTACTTTCTCCACGCTGATCAGGCGGTTCACGGTGCTGATGCCTACCTGGGCGTCGGCCTGGGTATCGAGCACGATCATCTCGAGCTTGTGGCCCTGCACGCCGCCCTTGGCGTTGATTTCATCGACCGCCCACTGGGCTGCCGTGACCTGGTCCTTGCCGTAGGCCGATTGCGATCCCGTCAGCGGCATGGCAAGCCCGAATTTCAGGTTCGAGCGATTCTGGGCCCACAGGCGCAGCGGCAGACCGGCGCTTAGCGCGCCGGCAACGGCCGCCTTCAACACTACACGGCGATTCACTTTCACGATTCCTCCTTACGTACGGTTGAGTTGAAACGCGACAAACGGGGTGGCGCGCAGCCCCGGACCCAATCACGACCCGAGCATATCAGGCAGCGAGCGGCCGGTCCGGGATGGCGCGCAATTTTTCCATGATCTCGGCCGCCGTCGCGACGTCGGCGTACTTGGATGCCATGTCGAACAGATTTACCGCGTGCGAGGTGGCACTGCGGTCGTAGACGCAGTCCGAGGGCACGAGCACATGAAAATTGTACGCAAACGCATCGACCACGCTGCCGCGTACGCATCCGCTGGTGGTGCAGCCGGTGACTACCAGCGTATCCACGCCCAGGTCGATCAGGTGGCTCACCAGCGGCGTTGCGAAGAACGCGCTCGGGTGCTTCTTCGGTAACAGCACGTCGCCCTCGCGCGGCGCCACCTCGGCGACGAATTCATAGCCCTTCTCGGCGATGTTCATGATCGCCGGAATCTTCTCCGCCAGCCGCCCGCCGTCGGTGGATTTCTTCGGTGCCACGTGCGGATAGAGCACTGGCCAGCCGCGGCGCCTGAATTCGGCAAGCAACGGCACGATCGCCTGCACCGCGCGCCAGCCGACCTCTCCGCAAGAGGTGGGAAATTCCTTGATCGACTCCCAGAACGACTTGGGCGTCGTGCCCACGGTCCTGTACTGCACATCGATGACGAGCAGCGCCGGGTGCGCGCCGACGCCCGAGGGATTGCCGAATCCGGCCGCGCGGTAGGCACGCTGCTCCTCTTCGCTGATGATGTTGTCCCAGGGCTTCATGCGATCTCCGATCAGGCCGCGTCGCGGGCAAGGATCATTCGGTCGGCGGCCTGCAGCATCGCGCTGCGTGAAATGCCGAGATAACCGCGCATCGCCGCCACCACGCCGGCCTCATCGTGGCGTTCGAGCGCGGCGAGGATGTCCTTCATGCCGCGCAGCACCACCTTCTGGCGCTTCGCATCGCCGAGCGTCAGAAACTGCAGTGCGCGCACATGGTCCGCGTACAGCTCGACCATCCGCACCAGGCGACGATTGCGCACCAGCGCAAGCCAGGCCGCACGAAAGCTGCGATTGGCGGCGATGAATGCCTCGGCGTCGGCTCGCGCATGGGCCAGGTGCGCCTCCTCGAGCGCACGCCTGACCTCCTCGATGCCTGGCGCACCGACCGGCTCAAGCGCCGCCTGCCGTACCGCTTCGGTTTCGAGCAGCATGCGCAGATCGTAGATGTCCTCGATATCTTCTTCGGTGAGCGCCGGCACCGTGAAACTACGGCCGCTCACTTCGGCGAGTCCTTCGCTCGCCAGGCGCGCGAGTGCCTCGCGCACCGGCGTGCGCGAGACCCCCAGGCGCGCCGCCAGGCCCGCCTCGCGCAGCGGTTCGCCCCATTTCACGCGCCCCGAGCGCAGGTGCTCGCGCAGCAATTCGTATACCTTGTCTCCCAGCGAAACGGTGCGCTCGACCGGCTGCAGGGGACTGTGGCGCGTTCTCGGCATCGAGCGATGAGGAGCGAGTGGAAAGTTGGACGGAACTTGTATACGGTATACAATCCTCCGAATTACGTCAAGCAATGCTCCTGCCCTGACTTCCGCTCATGAAGCAGAACAAGCTGCCGGTGATTCTCCTGACCGGCTTTCTCGGAAGCGGCAAGACGCTGCTGCTGAACGCGCTGCTTGCGTCGCCCGGCTACGCGAACACCGCCGTGGTCGTGAACGAGTTCGGCGAGATCGGCCTCGATCATCTGTTGGTGCAGGCGTCCACTGACAACATCGTCCTGCTGGAGGCCGGCTGCCTGTGCTGCACGATCGCCGATTCGCTGCATGAGACGCTCGCCGACCTGCACTTTCGCAGGCAGCGCGGCGAGATCCCGCCCTTCGAGCGGGTGGTGATCGAAACCACCGGGCTCGCCGATCCCGCGCCGATCCTCAACACGCTGCTCGGCAACAAGCTCATCACCGCGCATTTCCGCCTCACCGCCGTGGTGGTCACCGCCGACGCGATGCACGCGATCGCAGACATCGGGCGGCATCGCGAACTGCTCAAGCAGATCGCCGTTGCCGACCGACTGGTGATCACCAAGCGTGACCTGGCGACCGAGCAGCAGGTGTCGGATCTGAAGCAACGCCTGCAGCAGCTCAACCCGGGCGCCGAAATCTTTGCATCCCGCCGCGGCGCCAACGCACTGGCCGCCTTCGCACCGGACCACGCATCGCCCGCGCGCGGCATTCCGGCGCCTCCGGCGCATCACCCGGCGCACGATGTCGATCGTCACGACGCGCACATCCGCGCACATTGTGTCGTGCTCGATGCCGCGGTGTCCTGGTCGGGATACGCGGCGTGGACGCGCCTGATGGTCGATACGCTCGGCGAGCGGCTGCTGCGCTGCAAGGGCGTGCTCGAAATCTCCGACCGCGGCGAAGTGGTCTTTGTCCAGGGCGTGCAGCGCGTTTTCCACACACCCGAACGATTGCCGGGATGGCCCGACGCGGATCATCGGCCTCGTCTCGTATGCATCACGCGCGACGTCACCGAGAACGAGATCCGGCGCATTCTTCCCGCGCTGTCGCTGCCCGAGGGCAGCGATCCGAACATCACGCTGGCCGATCTCGCGGCACCGGCCATACCTTGAGGAGACAAACGATGCGCGACTTCGTATTGCGCGGCGGCACGGTGGTATTCCCGGATCGTCCGCCCGAGCAACTGGACCTGCTGGTCAAGGCGGAAAAGATCGCCGGGCTCCTTTCGCCCGGCGAGCCCGTCGCACAGGACGTCGCCGAACAGTCGGCGCGCGGACTGCACGTGTTTCCCGGGTTGATCGATGCGCACGTGCACTTCGGCCTGAGCGGCGAGAAGATCACCGAGTACGCCACCGAAACCGCGCACGCCGCGCAGGGCGGCTTCACCACCGTGCTCGGCTACTTCCTCAACAACGAGGCCTACGCCGAGGTATTCCGCCGCGAGCAGGAACACGCCCACCCGCGTGCCCACATCGATTACGGCTTTCACTTCTCGGCCGCCAACGAGCTTCATATCAGCGAACTCGAGAGCTACGTGCGCGACTACGGCGTCACTTCGTTCAAGTACTTCATGAACTTCAAGGGCGAGGAAGGTCGCTATCTCGGGCTGGACGGTACCGACGACGGCTACTTCTACGATTTGCTGAAGGAAGCCGCGCGAATCGGCAAGGGCTCGAGCAAGGTGACCATCGTCTGTCACACGGAGAACATCGAACTCGTCAACCGCATCCGCCGCCGTCTGCAGGCCGAGGGACGCAACACGCTGAAGGACTGGTCGGCCTCCAAACCGGCCTTCACCGAGGCCGAAAGCTGCCTGCGCGCGATGTATTTCGCCGAACACCTCGGGGCGCGCATCTACGTGCCGCATCTTTCGACCCGCATGGCGCTCGATGAGGTGCGGCGCTGGCGCGCGCGCTACGGCGAAGTGCTGGTTGAGACCTGCCCGCACTATCTGACGCACGACGAGGACTCCGATCTGGGGCCCCTCGGCAAGGCCAACCCGCCGTTTCGCGGCGCCGACGACGTCAACGCGATGTGGGAAGGGCTCGCCGACGGCTCGATCAACGTGGTGGGTTCCGATCATGTGCCGCGCAAACGCGCCGGCAAGGACAAGGGCATCTGGCAGGCCTCGCAGGGCTTTCCAGGCATCGCGACCATTCTTCCGGTGCTGCTCTCCGAGGGCTATCACAGGGGTCGCCTGTCGCTCGAACGCATCTGCGACGTCGTGACCCGCGGGCCCGCGCGCATCTTCAACCTCGAACCGAGCAAGGGTCGCATCGCGGTGGGCGCCGACGCGGACCTGACGCTCGTCGACCTGAACCAGGAGCGCGTGGTGAAGTGGCAGGATCTTCAGTCCTACGCCGACTACAGCCTCTACGAAGGCTGGAAGCTCAGGGGCTGGCCGGTAAGAACGATCGTGCGCGGACTGACCGTGATGGAGGCCGGCCGCATCACCGGTGCGCAAGGGCACGGCAGATATCTCTGGCGCCGCCTCGGCGATGCGCCGATTCCCGGCCGCCAACCCTGATCCGGCGCCGTGCTATTTCGCGCCGCTGCCGTCCGCGCCCGCGGCGGGCATAGGTGGCGCGGGCTGCGAACTGCCCGGCATGGTTGCCGCCGGAGGCGGCCGCTCATGCTCTCGCCCGAACTGCAACTCCACCTTCACGCCGACGTAGTCCTGCGAGATGCGCGGCACATCGATCGACATCTGCGGATGGTCGCGCCCGACGTACGCCTCACCGAAGAGCCAGGGCGGACCCAGCGACTGCCGATAGGTCAGTCGCGGCCCGTAGGTCGCGAGCCGTACTGGCGCGCCGGTATCGCCGCTCCATGCCATCTGGAACTGCAGCGCGCGCTTTTCCCCGAGGTCGAAGAAGAGCGACCCCCCCGTCAGCCAGCCGACACGCGCGGTAATCTGTGAAACGGTCGCATCGTTAAACCAGCGAAACAGTGTCCCCGCGCCAAGCCTCGCCTCAAAATCGAGTAGCGTCGTTTCCCCGAAACCGTCCGGACGGCGCCAGAAAAAGGTCTCGGAAAACCGCCATTGGGTCGCATCGGTCTGCCAGAACTGCTGCCGGTACTGTGCTTCGGCAAAAGGCTTCAAGCCTCCGCTCACGCGAACGCCCGAACGAAGCTTGAGCAGGCTGTCCTTGTCGGGCGTCTTTTGATAGCCCAGGCCGACGCGCGAGACCTGGTCGGCGCCCGCCACCGGCGCCGTCTCGCCCGCGCGCGTGACATCGGCCGGGCCCGTGGTGGTGGCCCGCTCATCCTCGCGGTCGGCAAAGAAATGCAGGCGCTTGTTCAGATTCGGCAGGGGAACGCGGACGCGCAGCGACGGCCTCCCATGGGTGGCAAAGCCCTGACGGCGCTCCATCGCAAAGCTCAATTCTCCGCCCGCCTGCCGCGCCGTTTGGCTGTCGAATCGTTCATTGCCGAAGAAACCGTCAAACCAACGTGCCATCGAACAGACCCTGCCGTACAGGCCCCGACGTGTCCAGTCGAGGCTGTCGAGCACCAGACCTTCCGGCTGGGGGTCAACGGTCCAGGCGCAGGGTTCCACGTCCTCGACGTGGGCCGCCGCGGGCATCGCCGGGCTGTTTTCGCCTGCGCCCTCGGCGCCGAGCGCCACGGCTGCGAAGACGATACCCCAAAGCCCCCACCTGCTGCATGAGGGCGACAGCCTCATCGGCAAGACAACCTCATCGGCGCGTCGGCCTCATCGCGAAGAAACCATCCTCGGGCAGCGGTGCAGCGACCGCCTCCCGCTATTTCGCCGCCACCAGGGCAATCTCTACCAGCATCCCCGGATCGGCCAGTTTCGCTTCCACGCAAGCGCGCGCGGGCAGGTTGCGTGTGTCGATCCAGGCGCTCCAGGCTTCGTTCATCGCCGGACGATTGCGAATATCCGTGAGCCAGATCGTCGCCGAGAGTATCCGGGACTTGTTGCTGCCCGCGATCGCCAGCAGGCGGTCGATCTCTCCGAGTATCTCCTCGGTCTGTCCCTTCACGCCCCGCGTCAGGTCCTTGGCGACGATGCCGGCGAGATAGACGGTGTTGCCGTACTCCACTGCGTGCGAAAGAATCTTTTCCTGCTCATGACGTTTGATTTCCATGACGCCTCTCTCCGCTCAAGCGCTTCACAATTACCCAAATCCGACCGCGGCCCGCCGCCGCACGACGCGGGGTTCGCGCCGGACGGTTCTGCGGAATCATTCTCTTCTCCCGTCGAGGCCCCGGATTGGCTACCATTCGCGGGAGGCGGCGCCCGGCCGCCTCCCCAACGGACTCCACATGATCACAACCCCTCCCACACCGCGACGCCAAGGCTTCACAAAGGTGCCGAAAGTCTTGCTATCGCTGTTTCTTGGCGTCACCAGCCCGTGCGCGTTCGCGCAGGATATCACCGCGCTCAGTCTGGAAGAACTCATGCGGATCGAAGTCACCACCGCGTCGCGCAAGATCCAGACCATGCAGGACACTCCGGCCGCGGCGTTCGTGATCACCGCCGACGACATCCGGCGCTCAGGGGCGACGACCATCCCCGATCTGCTGCGCATGGTACCCGGGGTACAGGTCGCGCAAATCGCAGCGGGACGCTGGGCGGTCACCGCACGCGGTTTCAACGGTCGTTTCGCCAACGCCCTGCTGGTCCAGATGGACGGACGCACGCTCTACTCGCCGCTCTTCTCGGGCGTGCTCTGGGAGGCGCAGGACGTTCCGCTCCAGGATATCGAGCGCATCGAGGTCATCCGCGGGCCGGGGGCCGCCATGTGGGGCGCCAATGCCGTCAACGGTGTGATCAACATCATCACACGCCATGCGCGGCGCACCCAGGGCGGCGCGCTTGAACTCGCCGCAGGATCCTCGGACCGGGGCATGACCAGCGCGCGCTACGGCGGCGAATCCGGCAACTCCACGTACTGGCGTGCCTGGGGCCACGCGCGCAATCGCGATGGCGCCTACGACCCGGCCGTCGGCGACGCTTCCTCCGACTCCTGGCGCTCACGCAGCGCGGGGTTCCGCCTGGACAGCGTGTTCACGCCGGCCGATCGCGTCACGGTGAGCGGCGAGATCAGGGATGGCGATGCGCGTGACATCTGGGTCGTTCCCTCGATCCTGCCGCCTGCCTATGCAACGCCTACTCCCGTGACACAGAACCACCAGGGCAGTCATCTGCTTGGCCGCTGGGAACGCAGCCTCGCCGGCGGGAGCGAAATCGCGCTGCAGGGCTTCGTCGATCAGACGCATTTCGAAGTCGGCTCGTTCATCGTCGAGGACCGCAGAACCTGGGACCTCGATTTCCAGCACCGCCTGCGCGCGAGGCGCGGCCACGACCTCATCTGGGGCCTCGGCTATCGCAGTTCGCAGGATGACATCGGCTCCGGCGGGCTGTTCACCATCCTGCCTAAGCAGCGTCGCTTCACGCTCGCGTCGGTCTTCCTGCACGACGATCTCGAGTTGCTGCCCGAACGGCTCCGTCTCACGGTCGGTGCGCGGATCGACCATAACAATTTCAGCGGTACCGACCGGCAACCGAGCGTGCGGCTGCTCTGGACCCCGGCGTCCGCGCACACCCTGTGGGGCGCGGTATCGCACGCGGTGCGCAGCCCCTCGCGTTCGGAGCTCGATGCGACCATCGATCTGGCGGTTCTGCCGCCGGGGACCCCGCAGAACCCCGCGCCGCTCCCGGTCTTGGTGCAGGCCTCGCCCAGCGGCAACGCGCGCCCCGAGCGCCTCTATGCCACCGAATTCGGCTATCGCGTGCTGCTCGATCCGCGCACCGCG